>NZ_QAIM01000454.1:0-9979 GCF_003061035.1 Acidovorax sp. HMWF018 | reverse complement strand
CCCTGAACCCTCCCCCCATGGCCAACACCCAGCAATCCCAACAGATGGCAAATGCGATCCGCGCATTGGCCATGGACGCCGTTCAACAAGCCAACTCCGGCCACCCCGGCGCCCCCATGGGCATGGCCGACATGGCCGTGGCGCTGTGGAGCCGCCACCTCAAGCACAACCCCACCAACCCCCAGTGGTTTGACCGCGACCGGTTTGTGCTGTCCAACGGCCACGGCTCGATGCTGCTGTACGCATTGCTGCACCTCACCGGCTACGACCTGCCCATCGGCGAGCTGAAGAACTTCCGCCAGTTGCACAGCAAGACCGCCGGCCACCCCGAAGTGGGCATCACCCCCGGCGTGGAAACCACCACCGGCCCGCTGGGCCAGGGCATCACCAATGCCGTGGGCTTTGCGCTGGCTGAAAAGCTGCTGGCCGCCGAGTTCAACCGCGAAGGCCATGCCGTGGTGGACCACCACACCTACGCCTTCCTGGGCGACGGCTGCCTGATGGAAGGTATCAGCCACGAAGCCGTGTCTCTGGCCGGCGCCTGGAAGCTCAACAAGCTGATCGCCCTGTACGACGACAACGGCATCAGCATCGATGGCCAGGTCGCTCCCTGGTTTGCCGACAACACCCCCCTGCGTTTTGTGGCCAGCGGCTGGAACGTGATTGGCCCCATCGACGGCCACGACGCCGACAAGGTGGCCGCAGCCATCGTCGAAGCCAAGAAGCAGACCGAGCGCCCCACGCTCATCGTGTGCAAGACACACATCGGCAAGGGCAGCCCCAACCGCGTGAACACCGCCAAGGCCCACGGCGAGCCCCTGGGCGCCGAAGAAATCAAGCTCACGCGGGAAGCCCTGGGCTGGACCAGCGAGCCCTTCGTGATCCCCGAAGACGTGTACGCCGGCTGGGACGCCAAGGCCGCTGGCGCTGCCGCTGAAGCCACCTGGAACGAACGGTTTGCCGCCTACAGCAAGGCTTTCCCCGAGCTGGCTGCCGAATACACCCGCCGTATGCAGGGCGACCTGCCCGCCAACTTTGCGCAAGTGGCCGTGGACACTGTGGTGGCCGCGCACACCAAGGGCGAGACCGTGGCCAGCCGCAAGGCCAGCCAGCTGGCGCTGGAAGCCTTCACCGCCGCGTTGCCCGAACTGCTGGGCGGCAGCGCCGACTTGACAGGCTCCAACCTCACCAACACCAAGAGCACGCCCAACCTGCGCTTTGACATGCAGGGCAACGTGGTCAAGACCGAAGCCGCGAATGGCGACAAGGTCGGTGGCCGCCACATCAACTACGGTGTGCGCGAATTCGGCATGGCCGCCATCATGAACGGCGTGGCGTTGCACGGTGGCTTCATCCCCTACGGCGGCACCTTCCTCACGTTCAGCGACTACAGCCGCAACGCCATCCGCATGGCCGCGCTGATGAAGCAGCGCGTGATCCACGTGTTCACGCACGACTCCATTGGTCTCGGTGAAGATGGCCCCACGCACCAGTCCATCGAGCACGTGGCCAGCCTGCGCCTGATTCCCAACCTGGATGTCTGGCGCCCCGCTGACACGGCAGAAACCGCCGTGGCGTGGAGCGTGGCCCTGTCCAATCGCAACAAGCCCACCGTGCTGGCCCTGTCGCGCCAGAACCTGCCCTATGCGCCCAAGCGCGACCTGGGCGACATCTCGCGCGGCGCCTACGTGCTGAGCGAGCCTGCCGACGTGGGCATCAAGAAGAAGCCCGTGGCCGTAATTATCGCTACCGGCTCTGAAGTGCAGCTGGCCCTGAAGGCCCAGCGCCTGCTGGCCGACAAGAAGATCGGCGTGCGCGTGGTCTCCATGCCCAGCACGACCACCTTTGACCGCGAAGATGCCAAGTACAAGAGCAGTGTGCTGCCTGCGGGCGTGCCGCGCGTGGCCGTGGAAATGGGCGTGACCGACGGCTGGTGGAAGTACGGCTGCGCCGCCGTGGTGGGCATCGACACCTACGGTGAATCGGCCCCCGCGCCTGTGCTGTTCAAGCACTTCGGCTTCACCGAAGAGAACGTGGCCGACGCAGTGCTCGTGGCCATCGGCGCTGCCCGCCTGAAGCCCGCCAAGAAGGCCCGGTAAAACGCCCTTTGCCCGCTGCGCACCGCTGCCAGCGGGTGCGCGGCGGCCAATTCATGATTTCGACTTTGCAACTTTGAAGAGGCTCCCTATGACGATCAAGATTGGTATCAACGGCTTCGGCCGCATCGGCCGCAACGTGCTGCGCTCGGCCATCCAGAACTTCAGCGACATCGAAGTCGTGGGCATCAACGACCTGCTGGAGCCAGAGTACCTGGCGTACATGCTGCAGTACGACTCGGTGCACGGCCGCTTCAAGGGCACCGTGGCGGTCGAGGGCAACACCCTGATCGTCAATGGCAAGAAGATCCGCCTCACGCAAGAGCGCGACCCCGCCAACCTGAAGTGGAACGAAGTCGGCGCCGACGTGGTGATCGAATCCACCGGCCTGTTTCTGGACAAGGTCACGGCGCAGAAGCACCTGGACGCTGGCGCCAAGAAGGTCATCCTGTCGGCTCCGTCGAAAGACGACACCCCCATGTTCGTGTTCGGCGTGAACCACGACACCTACGCAGGCCAGGCCATCATCTCCAACGCCTCGTGCACCACCAACTGCCTGGCCCCCGTGGCCAAGGTGCTGAACGACAAGTGGGGCATCAAGCGCGGCCTGATGACCACCGTGCACGCTGCCACCGCCACGCAAAAGACCGTGGACGGCCCTTCGAACAAGGACTGGCGCGGCGGCCGTGGCATTCTGGAAAACATCATCCCCTCTAGCACCGGTGCTGCCAAGGCCGTGGGCGTGGTGATTCCGGCCCTGAACAAGAAGCTGACCGGCATGTCCTTCCGCGTGCCCACCTCCGACGTGTCGGTGGTGGACCTGACGGTGGAACTGGACAAGGCCGCCACCTACGAAGAAATCAAGGCCGAAATGAAGGCCCAGTCCGAAGGCGCCCTGAAGGGCGTGCTGGGTTACACCGAAGACAAGGTGGTGGCCACCGACTTCCGTGGCGACACCCGCACGTCCATCTTTGACGCTGACGCCGGCATCGCGCTGGACGGCACCTTCGTCAAGGTCGTGAGCTGGTACGACAACGAATGGGGCTACTCGAACAAGTGCCTGGAAATGGTGCGCGTGGTCGCCAAGTAAGCTTTTTTGAGAAGTTGAAAAAGCGCTAGAAGCAACTACCCTGTTCAAGCCGGTCGCCTGCAAAGGCCGCCGGCTTTTTTTTCGTCTGCGCGTTTGTGGTGGCTTGCACCGCCTCAGAGCAGGGCAGCGGCAGGCGCCTGCGGCGGCGCGCTGGCAATGTGCACCGTGCGGGTAGGAAACGCAAATTCCACGCCCATGGCTTTGAACTCGCGCAGCAGCCCCAGGTTGATGGACTGCTGCAGGTCCATGTAGAGGTTGTAGGCCGGGTCTTCGACGATGTAGACCACCTCATAGTCCAGCGAGTTGGTGCCCAGCGCCTTGAAATGTGCACGGTCAAAGCGCAGCTCCGGGTGTGCCTCGATGAGGTTGCGCACAACGCCTGGAATGGCCTCGGCCTGCTCGGGGGTGGTGCCATAGGCTACGCCAAAGGTGAACACGATGCGCCGCCGCTCCAGCATGCGGAAGTTGCTGATGGTCTGCTTGAGCAGGTCGGTGTTGGACATCACGATCTGCTCGCCCTGCAGACTGCGGATGCGCGTGGTCTTGAGACCAATCACCTGCACGGTGCCCGACACATTGCCCACCACGATGAAGTCGCCCACCTCGAAAGGCTTGTCCACCGCAATCGCTAGCGATGCGAACAGGTCGCCCAAAATGTTCTGTACCGCCAACGCCACGGCAATACCGCCCACCCCCAGGCTGGCGATGAAGGCCGTGATGTTCACCCCCACGTTGGACAAGATGGCCAGCAGCACCACGCTCCACAGCAGCGTGCGCAGCCCCCACGACATCAGCGTGGCCGAGGCGCTGACCTGCGTCATGCCGCTGGACGAGTGCCGCTCCACATAGCGGCGTACGCCAATGCCAATCGCGCGCATGCCCCACAGCCCCATCTGCAGCGCCACGGCGACAAACCATAGCTGGCTCAGACGGCTCTCCCAGCGGCCCGGCAGGTCGAGCAGGCTTGCGCCCACCAGCAGTGCCACCACCAGCATCAGCGTGCGGCTCGTGCCTTCCAGCACATCCACCAGAGTCAGTGCCATGCCGCTGTGTGACTGCGTGGCCCACACTTTGGCGCGGCGGGTCAGTAGGTGCAGCACCACAAGGATGGCTGCGTAGGTGGCCACAGCCGCCGCCAGGGCCACACACAGGCTCCATAGCGGCACGCCCGCAAAGGTGGTCTCCTGGACCCAGTTAAAAAAGGTGGATGGCGGCATGCAGTAACTCTCCTCTTCGTTGTGTTGCGGTGATGGAGCAGGCGTGCGCAGCGCCCGCGCAGAGGCCACGGCCATGGGACGTGGCGTACGGGTGAAGGGCACCCGCAACAACACGCTGCGTGCGCGTGCTGTCATTGATCGAGACCTGGGGGAGATGAGAGTTCCCGAACGCAACAAGCCACTCTCCTTCACGCAAATGGTGGGCGCCTTGTTTGCAAGTGTTCGTAAGACATGCCCCACAGCAATACAGAGGCAGGGCCTACGCCTGCTTGCCGGGCGAGCCCCAACAATGCATCAACACCAGAACCCCCTGGTGGCCCGCCCGATACGTCGGTACGGCCTACCCAACCACCTCCAGAGGAGTCCACCACACCATGCATTCATCCGCATTGATCCGTACCGCCACAGCGGCACTCGCACTGGGCGCACTGGCCGCCTGTTCTTCCACCCCGGCGCCCACCGAACAGATGGCGGTCACCCGCACCACTGTCAACCGCGTGGCGGCTGCCCCGGCTGTGGCCACCAGCTCCCCCGTGCAGCTGCAGCAAGCACGCGAGAAGCTGATGCAGGCCGAAAAAGCGATGGCAGAGAAGGACTATGTGGCGGCACGCCGCCTGGCCGCTGAGGCCGAGGTAGATGCCCGTGTCGCTGAAACACGCGCAGACGCGGCCAGCAATGCCGCCAACCTCGCCCAAGTGCAAGACGGTATCCGCGCACTGCAAGAAGAAATCAACCGCCGATCGCCCCGCTGAGCCAGCGCCAACCATGGGGCCACCGCGCCCCCTGGCTTCGCCTCAGGCACACACCGTTGAGGCCCCCGCGATTGCCCCACCCCATTTCAAGGAACACCTGACCATGCACCGCTTTTTTCACCGAACCACCGCCCTGTGCACCAGCCTGATTGCCGTTGGCCTGCTGGCCGCCTGCGCCAGCACCACCCCATCGCCCGCGCTGGAAGAGGCCCGTACCGCAGTGAGCACCGCTGCAGGAGACCCGGCCGTCAACCAGTACGCGCAGCTCGAACTGAAGCAAGCCACCGACGCACTGGCCAAGGCCGACCGCGTGTGGGCCGATGACCGCGACACGTCCGAGACCAACCACCTGGCGTACATCGCCCGCCAACGCGCCGAGATCGCCACCAATGCAGCCCGCGCACGCCAGCTCGATGCCAACATCAAACAGGCAGGCAGCGAAGCCGACCGCATCCGTCTGCAGGCCCGCACCCAAGAGGCTGACGCGGCCCGCCTGCGCGCCCAGCAAGCCCAGCAGCAGGCGATGAGCGCCGAGCAACGCGCCGCACAACAGCAGGCGCAAGCCACCGCTGCCATGGCCCAGGCCAATGCGGCACAAGACCGCGTGCGCGCACTCGAAGCGCAATTGCGCGAACTCGAAGCCCAGCAGACCGAACGCGGCCTGCTGGTGACCTTGGGCGATGTGCTGTTTGCCTTCAACAAGGCCGAACTCTCGGCCCAGGCCGGCCCGCGCCTGGACAAGCTGGCGAACTTTCTCAAACAGTTCCCGGACCGCAAGCTGTTGATCGAGGGCTACACCGACAGCGTGGGTGGCGACAGCTACAACCAGGACCTGTCAGACCGCCGCGCGCAGGCCGTGCGCGATGCGTTGGTGCAGCGCGGCGTGGACAGCAGCCGCATCGCCGCACGCGGCTACGGCAAGGCCCACCCGGTGGCTGACAACGCGTCGCCCGAAGGCCGCGCCATGAACCGCCGTGTGGAGATCGTGATTGCCGATGACAAGGGCAATTTGCGAGGCCGTTGAGGCCCCACAAAAAGTCCTACCGTGAAGCCGTATTGAAGCTGCAGTGAACCTGCACTGAAGCCCACAAAGACCGCGCCGCCTACGCTGCGCGGTCTTCAAACGTTTCGGTATCGACTTCGCTCGCGGATTGTGCGTTGTAGCGCTGGCCCACTACCGTGCGCTCGTTGATCAGCGCATCCAGCCGCGCCATGGTGGCGGCGTCCAGCCGCACGTTGGCAGCACCCAGGTCGTCCTGCAAATGCTCCACACTGGTGGTGCCTGGGATGGGAATGATGTGCTCGGCCTTGTGCAACAGCCACGCCAGCGCCAGCTGGGCGGGGGTGCAACCCATATCGTGCGCAATGGCTTGATAGCCGTCGAGCAGATTCAGATTGGCGGCATAGGCGTCGGGCGCAAAACGGGGCATGGCGCGGCGGATATCCTTGGCATCCAGCGTGCTCACATCGCGCAGATCGCCACACAGAAAGCCCCGCGCCACGGGGCTGAACGCCACAAAGGCGGCGCCCAGTTCTCGGCAGGCGTCCAGCACAGCAATCTCGGGGTTGCGCGTCCAGAGCGAATACTCGGTCTGCACCGCAGCAATGGGGTGCACCGCGTGCGCCTTGCGCAGCGTGGCGGCCGACACCTCCGACAGGCCGATGCTGCGGATCTTGCCCGCACGCACCAGGTCGGCCAGTGCGCCCATGCTGTCTTCAATGGGCACCTTCTTGTCCCAGCGGTGCAGGTAGTACAGGTCGATCACGTCGGTCTGCAGACGGCGCAGGCTGTCTTCGCAGGTCTGGCGCAGCGTGGCGGGGCGGCCGTCGATCACGCGTACCAGCTTGCCGTCGCCATTCACATCCACGCCCTGCATGCCGCATTTGCTGGCCAGGGTGAAACGGCTGCGGTGCTGCTTCAGCACACGGCCCACCAGGGTTTCGTTGGCGCCAAAGCCGTACAGCGTGGCGGTGTCAAACAGCGTCACGCCCGCATCCAGCGCGGCCAGCAGCACGCGTTCGCCCTGCTCGGCAGACACCGGGGCGCCATAGGCGTGCGACAGGTTCATGCAGCCAAGGCCGATGGCCGAGACGGAGAAAGGTCCAAGGTTTCTTTGTTGCATGCCGCGAGCTTACGGCAAGCGAGGCAACCCACCGGGTGGCTCGGGCTTGGAGGCTGGGCTAAGCCTTTGCAACGGGTGGCCGCTTCGCCCACAGCTCAATGCGCTCGCCCGCAGCACAGGCGGCCACCAGCTGCGCAAACCGCGCCTCCCGGGTCGCATCGCGTTTGGCGGATGTGACCCAGTGCAGCATCACCTTGCGGTAGCTGGGCGGTGTGGACTCCTGAAAGTACCGCCACGCGGCCTTGTTGCGCTGGAAAATGCGTTGCAGCGCCACCGGCAGCTCGGCCACCCCCGCCTGCTCGTGCGAGTAAATGGCCGACTTGTCTGCCTTGCGGTGCGCGAAGGCGGCCAGCCCCGCAGGCGTCATGCGGCCTGCCGCCTGCAACTGCTCCACTTTGGCGATGTTGACCGCACTCCAGATCGACGACGGCTTGCGCGGAGTGAAGCGGATCGAATACGTGTGCTCGTCAATACGCCGCCGAATGCCATCGATCCACCCAAAGCACAGCGCTTCGTCCACCGACTCCGGCCAGCCCAAGCTGGGGCGGCCCGAGCCCACCTTGTGAAAACCCACCAGCAGCTCCGTCGCGCTGGCGGCGTGGCGCTCCAGCCAATCGCGGAACGCCTGCGGGGTGGCAAAGAAGGTGGGCGCGGGCTGCTGGATCATGGTGCTGCAAACGTCCTTCCGTCTTGCCTTCTTCCTACCAGTTGCAGCTGCAGGTGCGCGGGTCAGGCCACCACGGCGTCATGCACTTGCTCGGCGTGTGGTCCCAGCGGCACCACGCACAGCGTCACACCATCAAGCGTGAGCACCAGCCCCAACTGCCCGCCTACCTGCACCACCCCACCCACAGTGGCGCTTGCGCGCTGGGCACGCGGTGGCACAAGCTGCATCGCCTGGGCTGCGGCATGCACCGCCCCCGCGCTGACGGGCGGCTGGCGCAGCAGCGCCCACAGTGTCTGTGGGTCTCGCGATTGCAGCGACTGCAGATACAGGCGCAGCACTGCGGCGTTGGCGCCCTTGGGTTCATCGCTGGATTCGTCGCCCTCCTGCGCCTGCCGCAGCCGCTGCAAGGCGCGGCGCAGTTGCTGGCGGCTGGCTGCTTCAGACCGACCGCTGGCCTGCGCCAGCTCGGCATGGCTGGCGTCGAACACAGCATGCAACAGCAACGCAGCGCCCTCCGCAGGCGTCACATACTCGGCAAGTCGCCGCAGCGCCAGCGTGGCCTGCTGCGCAAGAGCCGCATCGGCCTCCGCAGAAGGTGCGACCGCGCCAGCGACATCGGCGTGCGCGCTCTGCACGGCTTCAGCCAGCCATTGCGCCATCCACTGGCGCCGCCGCAAACGGTCGATGGCCAGATTGCGCACCACAGTCAGCAGCCAGGCCTGGGCAGCATTGAGCGCAGGGGCATTGGCCTCCAGCGCGCGCACATAGGCGTCCTGCACCGCGTCTTCAGCATCGACCGGGCCTAGAAGGCGCGTGGCGGCGCGCACCAAGGCACTGCGGCTGGCGCCTACGAGCGCCACGGTGTGTTCGTCTTTTCGCATCGGAGCATGGTGCCACAGGCAGACCCAAAGCAGACTAGGACAGCAGTTGATGGACGAATGCAAGGATCCGGCGTTGGGTCGAAGGAAGGGCTCAGGCCCAAAGCAGACCTTGCGCGTAGCGTACCAATCGATCGGTGTGGCGGACTTCTGTAAAGTCTCAACATGTTGATCCATCACCCTCGTTCCACGCCCCAACTCCACCGCGATTTCCTCGATCGCGCCGTCTCTATCTTGGCAGCAGACTCCCGGGTTGTCGGTGTTGCAGCGGCCGGCTCCTATTCTGCAGACCTGATGGACGACTACAGCGATCTAGATTTGGTCGTCGTGTGCGAGGGCGCGAGCTTTGACGAGGTGATGCAGAGCCGCAAGCAAGTCGCTTCCAAGCTCGGGCGGCTGGTGGCAGCGTTCACAGGCGAGCACGTCGGCGAGCCACGCTTACTGATCTGCCTTTACGGACCACCCGCCCTTCATGTTGACCTCAAGTTTGTTCGCATTGAGGATCTGAAAGACCGGGTCGACCAACCCACCGTGTTGTGGGAGCGCGATGTGCGGCTGACCGAGGCACTAGCCCACGGGAAGCGAGCATTTCCCCCGCCCGACCACCAGTGGATCGAAGATCGATTCTGGGTGTGGGTGCACTACGGCGCCTCGAAGATTGCCCGCGGAGAACTGCAGGAGGCGTTGGACTTCTTCTCTTTTTTGCGCGGGTGCGTGCTTGGTCCGCTTGGGCTTGAACGTGCGGGCAAGGCACCCATCGGTGTTCGGCGGGTAGAACTAGTGCCAGAGTTGGCGTCATTGCTGGCAAACACGGTTGCTACTCTGAATGCTCCCGCATTGTTGGAAGCGCTGGAGAACACTATCGCGGCGTATCGGACCCTTCGTGCGTCGACGGTCAAAGTGAACACAGACGGCGAATACGTTGCCATGAATTTTTTGCACCAAGTACGCAGCCAAATGGGTTGAAGGCCCCGGGGCGTTCTTCACGTACCCTGGAGCCGCAAGTTCCGGTTCTGGCCGATAGCACCCACCCCAATGTCACCCAGCAGTTGCAATGCAGCCTAACCCTCTGGCCTGGGGGAAACATAGGTAGCTACGCCTGACAAGGCTGGCTGAACGGGCACAACCCGCAGCAAAAAGCCACCCGCTATTCCCC
>NZ_QAIM01000453.1:61511-63290 GCF_003061035.1 Acidovorax sp. HMWF018 | reverse complement strand
CTGCAGCTGCAGCCCGGCAGCCCCGTGGTGGAGGCCGAGATCGCCGAAAGCACAGGCCTGGGCCGCACGCCGGTGCGCGAGGCGCTGCTGCGCATGGTGTCCATCGGGCTCATCGTGCAGCAGCCCCGGCGCGGGCTGCTGGTGTCGCACATCGACCTGGCCGATCACCTGGACGTGATCCAGACCCGCCGCGTGCTGGAGCGCCTGCTGGCCTCCAACGCCGCACGCCGCGCCACCGCGCCGCAGCGCCAGGCCATCGTGCGCTGTGCGGAGAACATGGTGCAGGCCGCAGCGCGCGGCCACCTCGACGACTACATGCTGGCCGACCATGAGCTGGACCTCGTCACCCACCAGGCCAGCCAAAACCACTCGGCCGTCAAATGCGTGCAACCGCTCATCGTGCAGTGCCGCCGCTTCTGGTACGCCTACCAGCACGAAGGCGAGGTGTCAGAGGGTGCCCGGGCGCACATGCAACTGGCGCAGGGCATTGCCAGTGGCGACGAGGCCCAGGCCGTGGCGGGCGCAGAGCTGCTGATGGAGTACCTGGAGCGCTTTGCGCGCCGCATCATCGACCGCTAGGGACCCGATCACCCCGGGCCACGGGCAGTTGCGTCAATAACTATCTATTTGATAGCAATCCAGGCATATTGCACTAGCGCACCCGCCCCAAAACGCTTCAAACCGCGTACTCAGGCCAGGGAACTGCCCTGTTCCGCCACCTGCTGGCCCATCTCGATGCGCTGCTCCAGAAAGCGCCACATCCGCTCGTCCTGGCTGAACGCCACGTTAAACCGCAGCCAGCCCGTAGGCCGGGGCTCCACCAGAAACAGCTGACCCGGCCCGAGCATGATGCCCGCACCGGTGGCCTCTTTCGACAGCTCGGCACTGTCGGGCAGGTCGGGGTGCCGGGCCCACAGGTACATGCCCGCCTCGGGCTCGTGGAACAGCTCGAACCCCAGGTTCAGCAAACGCCGCCCCACCGTGCGGTGCGCCTCGGCCAGGCGTTCGCGCAGCGACTTGAGGTGCTTGCGCCAGCGTCCATCCGTCACTACACCAAACGTGATGCGCTCGGTGATCTCTGACGAGGTCAGGCCCGAGATCATCTTGAGCTGCACCAGCTCGTCGAGCAGGTCACGCCGCGCCGCCAGAAAGCCGGTGCGCAGGTTGGGCGAAATCGTCTTGGAGAAGCTGCCCAGATAGATCACGCGGTTGAGCTGGTCCAGGCTGGCCAGCGAGGGACGCACACCGGGGTCCATGTCGGCGTAGATGTCGTTCTCCACCAGCATGAAGTTGTGCTGCTCGGCCAATTGCAGCAGCCGGTGCAGGTGCGCCACCGATGCCACCGAGCAGGTGGGGCTTTGCAGGCGCGGCTGCGTGAAGAACACCGTGGGCTGGCGCTCGGCCAGCAGGGCCTCTAGCGCCGGTAGGTCGTAGCCGGTGGCGGTGCGCGGCACACCCACCACTTGTGCTCCCGCAAAGCGCAGCATGAACAGCAAGTTGGGGTAGCCGGGGTCGTCCACCAGCACCACATCGCCAGGCTTGACGAGGCGACGCGCCACCAGATCCAGCGCCTGGCTGGAGCCCTGCGTGAGCAGCACCTGGTCGGCGTCCACCGCCAGATGGTGTTCGGCCAGCGACTCGGCCACCACCATGCGCAGCGCCATGTGGCCGTGGGGCAGGCCATAGCCATCCAGCTCGGGCCCGTCGGACGACAGCTGGCGCATGCTGCGTTTGACCGCATCGCCAAACAGCCAGTCGTGCGGCAGCCAGCCGCAGCCC
>NZ_QAIM01000453.1:53975-61490 GCF_003061035.1 Acidovorax sp. HMWF018 | reverse complement strand
TACCAGCGCGCATCAAAACGGGGCACGGCCCGCTCGGGCGCACCAGTGCCGGGCGCAGCGCCCTCGTCGCCCCGCCGCTTCACAAAAAAGCCCGCATTGGCCCGCGACACCAGCCAGCCCTGCGCCACTAGGCGGTCATAGGCCTCGACCACGGTGAACACGCTCACGCCGTGCGCAGCGGCAAAAGCGCGGATGGACGGGAGTTTGCTGCCGGGTTTGAGCACCTGCCCGGCGATGAGCCCCCGCAGACCATCGACGATCTGGCTGACCAGAGGTGTCTGGAGGTCGGGGCTGAGAGTGAGCATCAGGGGAGCAAAAAAGGGGGCGAATTGTGCACTGGGTTGGCGCACACCAAATCAGGGATTGCCTGTACAGGATTCTAGACCTGCACAGTGCGCGCCAAACAGCGCTGCGCTGTACATGGACGGGCCGTGGCGTGGATTCCAGAATTCGCCCCATTCCTGGTTTTCATTCCCTTTTTTGTCCTTCACAGCCACCGCCCACACCATGCAGCAAGACCGCCATTTCACCAACGCCGCCCTCCTCACCCGCCGCCACGCCGCCGTGGCCCGGGGCGTGGGCCAGGCCCATGAACTCTTCATCCACAAGGCCCGCAACGCCGAGCTGTGGGATGTGGAGGGCCGCCGCTTCATCGACTTTGCCGGTGGCATCGCGGTGCTCAACACCGGCCACCTGCACGCTGGCGTGATCGCCGCCGTCAAGGCCCAGCTGGACCTGTACACCCACACCTGCTTTCAGGTGGTGGCGTACGAACCCTACGTGGAAGTGTGCGAGCGCCTGAACACGCTGGCCCCCGGCGCGTTTGCCAAAAAGAGCTTGCTGCTCACCACCGGCGCCGAGGCTGTGGAAAACGCCATCAAGATCGCCCGCGCCTACACCAAGCGCCCTGGCGTGATCGCCTTCACGGGCGGCTACCACGGCCGCACCAACCTCACGCTGGGCCTCACCGGCAAGGTCGTTCCGTACAAGGTGGGTTTTGGCCCGTTCCCGGGTGAGACCTACCACGCGCTGTTCCCCAACGCACTGCATGGCGTGAGCGTGGAGCAGGCGCTGCATTCGGTGGAGCTGATCTTCAAGAACGACATCGAGCCCGAGCGCGTGGCCGCCTTCATCGTCGAGCCCGTGCAGGGCGAAGGCGGCTTCTATGTGGCCCCGCCCGAGTTCATCACCGGCCTCAAGGCCCTCGCAGACCGGTACGGCATCCTGCTGATTGCCGACGAAGTGCAGACCGGCGCGGGCCGCACGGGCACGTGGTTCGCCTGCGAACAATGGCCGGTGGCCCCCGACCTCATCACTACCGCCAAGTCGCTGGCGGGCGGTTTCCCCCTGTCGGGCGTGGTGGGCCGCGCTGACGTCATCGACGCGCCTGCAGCTGGCGGCCTGGGCGGCACCTATGCGGGCAGCCCGGTGGCCTGCGCGGCAGCCCTGGCGGTGATCGATGCGTTCGAGCAGGAAAACCTGCTGGCCCGCAGCCAGGACATGGGCGCGCTGCTGGTCAGTGCCCTGAAAGCAATGGCCGCCAAAGTACCCGCCATCGGCGACGTGCGCGGCCTGGGTGCCATGGTGGCGATCGAGCTGTTTGAAAGCGGCGATGCACACCGCCCCGACGCCGCACTGACCAAAAAGGTCGTGGCCGAAGCCGCGCGGCGCGGGCTCATCCTGCTGTCCTGCGGCACCTACGGCAACGTGATCCGCATCCTGGTGCCCCTGACGGCGTCGGACGAACTGCTGCACGAAGGCTTGGCCATCCTGGCCGACAGCTTCGCGGCTGTGGGCTGAATCCCTTCTCCCTTGATTGCCCCCACCACCATGAACCACGCAGAACCCCTGGTCCGCTTCAGCGGCGTGCAAAAAACCTACGACGGCGAACAGCTTGTGGTGCGTGCGCTGGACCTGGACATCCAGCGCGGCGAGTTCCTGAGCCTGCTGGGGCCTTCGGGCTCTGGCAAGACCACCACGCTGATGATGCTGGCCGGCTTCGAGTCGCCCACCGCGGGCGACATCCTGCTCGATGGCAAGCAGATCACGCGCACACCGCCGCACAAGCGCAACTTTGGCATGGTGTTCCAGAACTACGCGCTGTTCCCCCACCTCACCGTGGGGCAGAACGTGGCCTACCCGCTCACCGTGCGCAAGGTGCCCAAGGCCGAGCAGGCCGAACGCGTGAAGAAGGCGCTGGACATGGTCCGCCTGTCGGGCATGGCCGACCGCCTGCCCGCACGCCTGTCGGGCGGCCAACAGCAGCGCGTGGCGCTGGCCCGCGCCCTGGTGTTCAACCCCCAGCTGGTGCTGATGGACGAGCCCCTGGGAGCACTGGACAAACAGCTGCGCGAGCACATGCAGATCGAGCTGAAAGAGCTGCACCGCCAGCTGGGTGTGACCTTTGTGTACGTGACCCATGACCAGGGCGAAGCCCTGACCATGAGCGACCGCGTGGCGGTGTTCAACGAAGGAGTCATTCAGCAGTTGGCCGATGTGGAGTCACTGTACGAGACCCCGTCCAACCGCTTTGTGGCGGGTTTTGTGGGCGACAGCACGGTCATCACCGGTACGCTGCAAGGCAGTGGTACGGCGTGGGCACTGCAGTTGCCTGACGGCCAGCGCCTGCCCGGCCTCAATGTGAACCACCTGGCACCCGGCGCCCCGGCCGAGGCCTGCATCCGCCCCGAGCGCATTTCGCTGCATGCCGCCAGCGCCGCGCCCCAGGCCCCCGCCCTGCGCGCCACGGTGGCCCGTGCCATCTATTACGGCGACCACCTGCGCCTGATGTGCGACATCGGCGCCGGCCAGGCGCAAGCCACCGTCAAGCTGCCGCTGACCCGCGCCGACGCCAACCCGCACCCCGAACCTGGCGATGCGGTGCTGCTGGAGTTCCCCACGGAGTCCGTGCGCATCTACGCCGCGCCCACCGTTCACTGAACCGTATTTTTTGTTCCCCGTCCCCTTCCCTCAACCCCTAGGAAACCGCACCATGAAAAACAAGAGCCTGATCGCCTGCGCTGCCCTGTCTGCCTGCCTGGCCCTGCCCAGCCTGGCGCAGCAGCAACTCACCGTCGTCAACTTCGGCGGTGCCAACGCCAATGCACAAAAGAAGGCCTTCTACGAGCCCTACGAAAAGGCCGGCAACAAGATCGTGGCCGTGGAGTACAACGGCGAGCAGGCCAAGGTCAAGGCCATGGTCGAGGCCAAGAAGGTGACCTGGGACGTGGTCGAGGTGGAATCGCCCGACGCCGCGCGCGGCTGCGATGAAGGCCTGTACGAAAAGCTGGACTACAGCAAGATCGTGCCCAAGGCCGACCTGCTGCCCGCTGCGGTGAACGAGTGCGCCGTGGGCATCTTCGTGTGGTCCACCGTCATGGCCTACAACGGCGACAAGCTCAAGACCCCACCCACCAGCTGGGCTGACTTCTGGGACACCAAGAAGATCCCGGGCAAGCGCGGCATGCGCAAGGGCGCGCGCTACAACCTCGAATTTGCGCTGCTGGCCGACGGCGTGAAGCCCGCCGACGTGTACAAGGTGCTGGCCACCAAGGACGGCGCCGACCGCGCGTTCAAGAAGCTGACCGAACTCAAGCCCAACATCCAGTGGTGGGAGGCCGGTGCCCAGGCGCCCCAGTTCCTGGTCGCAGGCGATGTGACCCTGACCACGGTGTTCAACGGCCGCATCGACGCCGCCAACCGCGAAGGCCGCAACCTCAAGATCTACTGGCCCGGCGGCATCTACGACCTGGACTACTGGGCCATCCCCAAGGGCACACCCAACAAGGATGCGGCTGTGAAGTTCATCGCCTTCACGATGCAGACCCCACAGCAAGCCGCCTATGCACAGAACATTGCCTATGGCCCGGCCAACACCAAGGCCCTGGCGTCGCTGGACAAGAAGGTGCTGGACGACCTGCCCACCTCGGCCACCAACGCCAAAGAGGCCCTGCAGTTCAGCGTGGGCTTCTGGGCCGACCAGGGCGAGGCGCTGGAAAAGCGCTTTGCCGCCTGGGCCACGCAGTAAGCCTGCGCCCGCCCGCCTGAGCCATGAGCCCACACCAGCAGCAGACAGAGCCCACCACCATGCAAGCCCACTCCGGCGTGATCGCCATGAACGCCCCTGATATGGCCCCGCAACGCGCCCAGGACAGCCACGCCCCCGGCGCGCTGCGCAAAGCCCTGGCCCGCGCCGAAGTGCGGCGCAAATGGCGGGCGTTCAGCCTCACGCTGCCCTTGCTGGTGTTTCTGCTGCTCACGCTGCTGGTGCCCATTGCCGCGCTGCTGCAGCGCGCGGTGGAGAACCCCGAAGTGGCCAACGCGCTGCCCGGCACCATGCGTGCCCTGGACGGCTGGGACCGGCGCGACACACCACCGGCAGCGGCCTACGCCGCGCTGGTGGGCGATCTCGCCCGCCTGCCCGACCGTTCGGACGCTGGCGCCCTGGCGCGCCGGCTCAACTCCGAGGTGCCGGGCGCACGCTCCATGGTGATGGGGGCCTACCGCGACCTGCCTTTTGAAGGTTCTGCCGACGCCATCAGGGAGCGCCTGCTAGGCGCCGACCCCCGCTGGGGCGAGGCACCCTTCTGGCGCGCCATAGCCAAGAACGGCGCCCGCTGGACGCCCGACTACCTGCTTGCATCGGTGGACCTGCAGCGCGACGCACTGGGCCAGGTCGAGCGCATGCCCGAGGAGCAGCGCGCCTTCGGCGGCATCCTGCTGCGCACGTTCCACATCAGCCTGGTGGTCACACTGGTGTGCCTGCTGGTGGGCTACCCGCTGGCCTGGTGGCTGGCCTCATTGCCTGCGCGTTCGGCCAACGTGCTGATGATCCTGGTGCTGGTGCCTTTCTGGACCTCGATCCTGGTGCGTGTGGCCGCTTGGATCGTGCTGCTGCAATCCGAAGGCCTGGTCAACCGGGGCCTCATGGGCCTGGGCCTGATCGAACAGCCACTGGCGCTGCTGTTCAACCGCACGGGCGTGGTGATTGCCATGGTGCACATCCTGCTGCCGTTCATGATCCTGCCGCTGTACAGCGTGATGAAGAGCGTGCCGCCCACCTACCTGCGTGCGGCGGTGTCGCTGGGCAGCTCGCCGATTGCCGCTTTCTTTCGGGTGTATGTGCCGCAAACCTACCCCGGCATTGGCGCGGGTGCCCTGCTGGTGTTCATCCTGGCCATTGGCTACTACGTCACGCCCGCACTGCTGGGCGGAGCCGATGACCAGATGCTGAGCTACTACATCGCGCGCTACACCAATGTGGAAGTGAACTGGGGCATGGCCTGCGCGCTGGGTGCCCTGCTGCTGGCTGCCACGCTGCTGCTGTACGGCGTGTACCGCCGCATTGGCAAAGCCGAATTGAGTCTGGGCTGATCACTCCCTCCAAAGCTGAAAGTCGCTGACCATGTTTCGCCTGCCCCAATTCCCCCTATACGCCACGTTGGCCGACAAGCTCGGCTGGTGGGCCGTGCGCGCGCTGTGCGTGTCCGTGCTGGTGTTCCTGCTGGCCCCCATCCTGGTGATGGTGCCGCTGTCGTTCTCCGAAAGCTCGTTCCTCGCCTACCCCATCCACGGCTGGTCGCTCAAGTGGTACCGCAACCTGTTCGAGTCGGCCGAATGGGCCCGTGCCACGCGCAATAGCTTCATCGTGGCGCCCGCAGCCACGCTGATTGCCACTGTGCTGGGCACCCTGGCCGCCGTGGGCCTGTCGCGGGCGGACTTCCGGTTCAAGGGACTGCTCATGGCCATCCTGATTGCCCCCATGGTGGTGCCCATCATCGTGGTGGGCGTGGCCACCTACCTGTACTTCGCGCCGCTAGGCCTGGCCGACAGCTACTTCGGTCTCATCATCGTGCACGCAGCCCTGGGCGCACCCTTTGTGCTGACCACCGTGCTGGCCACGCTGGCGGGCTTCAACCACAACCTGGTGCGCGCCTCGCTGAGCCTGGGTGAGACACCGCTCAACACTTTCTTCCGCGTGACGCTGCCGGTGATTGCGCCGGGCGTGATCTCCGGCGCGCTGTTTGCGTTTGCCACCTCCTTTGACGAAGTGGTGGTCACCCTCTTCCTGGCCGGGGCCGACCAGTCCACGCTGCCGCGCCAGATGTTCAATGGCATCCGCGAGAACATTTCGCCCACCATTGCCGCCGTGGCCACACTGCTCATCCTCTTCACCACCAGCCTCTTGCTGGCGCTGGAGTGGCTGCGGGGCCGACGCGCATGATGGCGCAGGCCGTGTTCACCAGCGCACGCATCCCCACCCATGCCCCAGTTGCCGGTGCCACTTTGGCGACGCATTGCGCAGCCCCGCCCATGCTAGCCTTTGGCTAGATGTACGCGGGTCGTTGGCTACCCGCTCTGCTCCCCTTCTCTTTTCTGCTCGCCCTCTGTTTCGTCACCTCTCCCGGAAGTATTCCCATGGACATGAAGACATCTCCCCTCACACTGCTGAACGACCCCACGCTGCTCAAGACTGACGGCCTCATCAACGGCCAGTGGGTGGCGGGCAGCAGCCGCTTTGACGTGAACGACCCAGCCACAGGACTGAAGCTGGCCGACGTGGCCAATCTGGGCCCGCAGGATGCCGAGGCCGCCATTGCCGCCGCCAACGCCGCCTGGGGCCCTTGGAAGACCAAGACCGCCAAGGAGCGCAGCATCATCCTGCGCAAGTGGTTTGACCTGCTCATGGCCAATCAGGACGACCTGGGCCGCATCATGACCGCCGAACAGGGCAAGCCCCTGCCAGAAGCCAAGGGCGAGGTCGCCTACGGCGCGAGCTTTGTGGAATGGTTTGCCGAGGAGGCCAAGCGCATCAACGGCGAGACCCTGCCCCAATTTGACAACAACCGCCGCCTGCTGGTGCTCAAGCAACCCATCGGCGTGTGCGCGGCCATCACGCCATGGAACTTCCCGCTGGCCATGATCACCCGCAAGGTCGCACCTGCGCTGGCTGCGGGCTGCCCCGTGGTCATCAAGCCGGCCGAGTTGACGCCGCTCACCGCCTTGGCCGCGGCCGAGCTGGCCATCCGCGCAGGCATCCCTGCCGGGGTGTTCAACATCCTGCCCGCCGACAGCGACAACTCCATCGCCATCGGCAAGGTGCTGTGTGCGAGCGACGTGGTGCGCCACATCAGCTTCACAGGCAGCACCGAAGTAGGCCGCATCCTGATGGCGCAGTCGGCCCCCACGGTCAAGAAGATGTCGCTGGAGCTGGGTGGCAATGCGCCCTTCATCGTGTTCGACGATGCCGACATCGACAGCGCCGTGGAAGGTGCCTTTGCCAGCAAGTACCGCAACGCGGGCCAGACCTGCGTGTGCACCAACCGCTTTTACGTGCAGGAAGGCGTGTACGACGAGTTCGTGGCCAAGTTCGCCGCGAAGGTCAAGACGGCCAAGGTGGGCAATGGCTTTGAAGCCGGTGTGAACCAGGGCCCGCTGATCGAGGAAGCCGCGCTGGCCAAGGTGCAGCGCCACGTGGACGACGCGCTGGCCAAGGGCGGCCAGGTGGTGGCTGGC
>NZ_QAIM01000453.1:36589-53965 GCF_003061035.1 Acidovorax sp. HMWF018 | reverse complement strand
TCTGGGCTCCGGGCAGTTCTTCGAGCCCACGGTGGTGGCCAATGCGTCGGCCGACATGCTGTGTGCCCGCGAAGAAACCTTTGGCCCGTTTGCGCCCGTGTTCAAGTTCAAGACCGAGCAGGAAGCCATCGACGCAGCCAACAACACCGAATTCGGCCTGGCCAGCTACTTCTACAGCCGCGACGTGGGTCGCATCTTCCGCGTGACCGAGGCGCTGGAATACGGCATGGTTGGTGCCAACGTGGGCATTCTGGCCACAGAGCACGTACCCTTTGGCGGC
This sequence comes from Acidovorax sp. HMWF018, assembly GCF_003061035.1. Taxonomy (NCBI): domain Bacteria; kingdom Pseudomonadati; phylum Pseudomonadota; class Betaproteobacteria; order Burkholderiales; family Comamonadaceae; genus Acidovorax; species Acidovorax sp. HMWF018. The sequence goes on along the minus strand of NZ_QAIM01000453.1, from coordinate 53,685 downwards.
GTCAAGCAGTCGGGCCTGGGCCGCGAAGGCTCGCACTACGGCATGGACGACTATGTGGAGATCAAGTACCTGTGCCTGGGCGACATCCAGAAGTGACCAGCGCCAGAACGGCTTCCCGTTGATATGCTTTTAATAGCTGCTAGCGCCTAATTTATAAGCGCTAGCAGCCAAAAAAGCTTCAAAATTTAGGGCCTCGTCAGCGACGCAACATCGCCTTCACGCGCAGGCCGGCCCACACTGCGAAGAACACCGCGGCACCAAACACCCAACCCGACAGCGCGCCCGCCATGCCGCCGGACAGCAACGTGCCAATGGTGCAGCCCAGCCCGGTCATCGCCCCCCAGCCCAGGAACACGCCGCCCGACAGGCCCCGTACAGCATCGCGCCACGTGGGCCAGCGCGGCACAAACTGGCGGCTGGCTGTAGCTGCCACGAACGCTCCCGCCACCAGGCCCACCAACAGCACGGCATTGGGGGTAACCCAGGTGGCCTGCGGCACGGTAGCGCAACCCGCAAATCCATCGAGTCCATCGAGCCGGTCTGGAATCCAGCCCTGCCCCTGTGCCCACTGGCGTGCGGCGCTGCCCAGCGTGGCCGTCACGCCCAGGGGTCGCATGCGCACGATGGCAAATGCGCCAATCAGCCCCACGACCAACCCGCCTACCCAGTAGTGCCAGCGCCCGGTCCACAGGTTGCGCCACACGGCACGCAGTCCTGGTACGGCAGGGACTGCACCCGGCCCTGATGATGCGGCGGCCTCCTGCGCAAAGCCACGCCAAAGCCAGGCAGCCACCAGGGCCAACCCGCCCAGTTGCACCAGCAAGGCGCCGCCATACCCCAGGTGGGCAGGCAGCCAGACCACGGGCGCATCGGCCACACTCAGGCTGTACAAGGGGTTCCAGGTCTTGAAACCCAGGATGAAGCCCAGTGCCGACCCGGCCAGCGCGAACGGCGATACCGTGGCCCCTTCGGCCAGCCGGTACCAGTGCGCGCTGATGCACGAGCCCGACACCACCATGCCGGTACCAAACGACAGCCCAGCCGCTGCCAGCACCCAGCTCACGGGGCCGACGTGCATGTCAGGCGGAAGCTTGCCCGGCTGGGGCACTGGCAACCAGCTGCCCAGCACCACGGTGTAGCCCACCACCCCCACCGCCAGCGCCAGCACAATGGCCAGCAGCCCGCGCGGATTGCGGTCTTCAAACCAGTCGCGCGCGTGGCAGTAAAAGCAAAAGCGCGAGCGCTGCAGCACGAGCCCCAGCACCGCGCCCGTGACCAAAGCAAAAGCGAGCGTGCGCCCGCTTGGCAAGCCCTGAACCGCCTGGGCCGCCCAACCCAATGCCACCAGCGCTGCAAGCGACGCCAGGGCTCCTGCACCAGAGAAATTGATCTTGTATGTCATTGCACCGCACCCATAAAAAAAGCCCGCACCAGGCGGGCTGTAAAGGAGACCCCCTACCAAAACTCAAAAGATCTCTTTGTTTTGCATTGCACCTTCTTCCCAAAAGGTTCTGTCGATCAGCCCATTCACTTCGCGGCCCAGATGGTGCCCGCCGGGTTGGTGATGGGCACGCCCACCGCATTGCCGTATTCCGTCCACGAACCGTCATAGTTCTTGACGCTGTAGCCCAGGATCTTGGACAGCGCAAACCAGGTGTGGCTGGAGCGTTCGCCAATGCGGCAGTAGGTGATGATGGGCTTGCTGCCATCCACGCCCGCGCTGGCGTAGAGCTTTTTGAGGTCCTCGGCGGACTTGAAGGTGCCATCCTCCTTGACCGCCTGGCCCCAGGGCACGTTAGCCGCGCCGGGGATGTGGCCAGCACGGATGCTCAGCTCGGGCACACCGGCCGGGGCAAAAATCTTGCCCGCGTATTCGTCGGCCGACCGGATGTCCACCAGCTTTGCATTGCTCTTGCCCTCTGCCGCAGCCAATGCATCGGACAGGCGGGCACGCAGGTCGGTGTTCACCTTGGCCACCCGGTAGCTGGTGGTTGCAAACTCGGGCACGCGGTTGTTCAGCGGCTGGTTCTCCGCCTCCCACTTCTTGCGGCCGCCGTCGAGCAGCTTCACGTTCTTGACACCATAGATGTCAAACACCCACGCGCCCCAGGCAGCAAACCAGTTGTTGGTGTCGCCGTACAGCACCACCGTGGTGTCTTGCGACACACCCGCCTTGGACAACAGGGCCTCAAACGCCTCCTTGCTCACGATGTCACGGCGCACCCGGTCGTTCAGGTCCTGGTGCCACGAGAAGTTGACCGCACCCGGCACATGGCCGCGCTCGTACAGGCCGGGGTTCACGCTCACCTCCACAATGCGCACCTGCTGGTTGTCCAGGTTCTGCGCCAGCCATTCGGTGGTGACCAGAGGGCCCGCGGGGATGGGGGTGGCAGCGAGCAAAGTTCCACCGAACAACGCCATGCAGGATGCCAAGGAGGCACGCATCCAGCGGCGTCCAGACCATAGCGATGAGAGAGTGCGTTGGGTTGTCATTGGCATCCTTTCCTTTTCTTTGAAGTGCCTGCGCAGTGCAGCAGGTAGAAGGAATTTAGAGCCCGACGCGATCACAACCAACCAACATGTTCGGCTATGGATATGCGTTTTGCACGCTTGCACAAAGCGATTGCCAGACGGCTGGCGGATGCTGCCTATAATCCGGAGCGTCGCGGGTGTAGTTCAATGGTAGAACGGCAGCTTCCCAAGCTTCATACGAGGGTTCGATTCCCTTCACCCGCTCCAAATCAATAAAACCTGCCAGGCAGCAATGCCTGGCAGGTTTTTTCATGGGCTGATGTCTTTCTGTCGATGTTCTCTAGCCGCCGAGCTTTGGCACGGCACGGTCCGACGCGGGCACATGCATACGCGCCGTTGTTGCATCCTGGCCCAGGTTGAACCGCGCAATGGCCTCAACCATCTGCTGTGCCTGCGTGCGCAGGCTGCTGGCAGCCGCAGCCATTTCCTCCACCAGCGCCGCATTCTGCTGCGTGGTCTGGTCGAGCTGTGTGACAGCCTCACCCACCTGGCCAACTCCGGCGGTCTGCTCGTTACTGGCCGCGCTGATTTCAGAGACCATGTCGGCCACGCGCTGGATAGAGCTGACGACTTCCTGCATCGTGGTGCCCGCCTGATCGGCCAGCACCGAGCCCTGTTGCACCATGGCGCTGCTGGCGCCAATCAGCTCCTTGATGGCCTTGGCTTCGGCTGCCGTGCGCTGGGCCAGGTTACGCACCTCGGCGGCCACCACCGCGAAGCCGCGACCTTGTTCACCCGCGCGTGCCGCCTCGACCGCCGCGTTGAGCGCCAGGATGTTGGTCTGAAAAGCAATGCCGTCGATCACACCAATGATGTCAGCAATCCTCTGGCTGCTGTTGTTGATGTCCTGCATCGTGCGGACCACTTTGGACACCACCTCACCACCCTGCTGGGCAATCCGGCTGGCCTCCACGGCCAGTTGGTTGGCTTGGCTTGCGCTGTCGGCGTTGTGGCGTATGGTGGCGCCCAGTTGCTCCATACTGGCCGCCGTCTGCTCCAACGCACTGGCTTGACTTTCGGTGCGCCCCGACAGGTCCTGGTTGCCCTGTGCAATCTCCGTACTGGCAGCGGATACGCTGTCGGCACTGGTACGCACCGTGCCCAAACTTTCCACCAACCGGACGCGAAAGCCATCCATGGCCTGGGCCAGAGAGCCGATTTCATCGCGCGAGCGGACGGACACCGCGTGCGTGAGATCCCCCTGCGCCAGATAGCCAAGGGCCGTGCTTAGCTGCTGCACGGGGGCACCCACCAGCCTGCGCGTAGCCACCAACAGCACCACTGTGAGCAACGCGAGTGCCACCGCCACACCCAACCAAAGCCAGGTGAGCACGCCGCGCGCCTCACTCATCATTTCTGTCAAAGGTGCCTCGGCAACGATGGCCCAGCTCCAGGGTTTGTAGTGCTCAACCGCCACGTAGCGGGTGGCGGTATCACTCTCACCGCTGCGACGGGGCGACCAACCGGACTCCAGATCGCCAGAGGACTGAACCGCAGCCAACGACGCCAGCCAAGCCTTTGCGTTGTCGTCCTTGTCATCCAACTTCAGGGACTTGCCCGCGCCGGGCAACCCGAAAACACTGCCCCGTGCGGGGCCCGATGAGAGATTGACGGCATACACAGCACCCGAGGTAAACAATTTTTGTCCCGCCATCACGGTGTCGAGCTTGCCCAGAATGGCACCCATGTCGGAGCCAATGAACAGGATGCCGATGGTGCGAGTCCCGTCGCGGATGGGCTCATACACGGTCATGTACTCACGGCCAAACAGGCTGGCACGGCCGATATAGGTTTTGCCCTCATTCATGAGGGCATAGGCCGGGTGCTTACGGTCCAGCAGGGTCTTGTAAGCTCGCTCACCATCCTGCTTTTTGAGGGATGTGGTCACACGAATGAAATCGTCGCCGGTGCGCGCGAAAATCGTGGCCACGGCTCCCGTGCTGTCCTTGGAGAATCGGTCCACCACTTCAAAGTCGCCGTTGACGGAGGCCCCCTGGAAAGACAGCACCGCCTCGGGCTTTCCATCGGCCCCAGGCGACTCTGCGACGGTGAATTGACCTGGGAAATTTGCCTTGAACAGGGTGAAGTCGCGCTTGGCCTGCTCTTGCGCCGTTTCATCAAAGGTCTGGACCAAAGTGCGTACCTGGGCGGCGTATTGCATGGCATCTCCACGCGCGAGGCGACCGAAGTCTTGCCAGAGCAGGGTACTGACGATGCCCATCGTGGCCAACAAAACCGCCAACAGACTGAGCAAAGCCGTCAAGGACAGCTTGAAGGCGACGGAATGGCGGGAGCTTGAGGGAATCATCTGGTGCTTTTGGGTAATTTATGCATCAACGTGCATACGGAGAACCAAAGTACCCGAAGTCGCGCAAAAACAAAACCATCGCCAGTGCAATGGCCTTTTCAGGCATAGGGAAAACCCTTGCAAAAAGCCACCGCAACAACAGCTCGCTGCAGCAGACACAGACGTCGTCATGCAAGTCTGCGTCGAGGTCCCAGCGTGTTCAAGGCAGGCTCAGCGCCTGTCTGCTTTCAAAAACCCTTTGTCCCCCAGTGACGGGATCCACAAACTCCAGAGACCGCGCCAACAGCTGCAGAGGCCGCGAGTAGTCGCCTTCGGGCGGGTCGTTGACGACGGGATAAAAAGGGTCGTTGCGCAGTGGCAGCCCCAGGGCCGCCATATGCACGCGCAACTGGTGGCGCCTGCCAGTGACGGGCGACAGCAGGTACCGAGCCCAGTCGCCTGTGACCTCTAGCACCTGGATATGGGTGTAGCTATTGGGCTCGCCCGACACCTCCTGCATACGAAAGAACTGCGGACTCTCCTCCAACCGGCTGCGGTGGTCACGAGGGAAGGTCAGGTCGGCGCGCCACGGTGCAACGGCCTCGTAATGCTTGATGATCTGCCGGTCGCGGAACAGCGCCTGATACGCACCGCGCGTTGCCTGACGCACTGACAGCATCACCAACCCAGCCGTATCACGGTCAATGCGGTGCAATGGCGAAAGCTCGGGCAGCCCCAACCGGCGTTTGAGGCGTACCAGCAAGGTGTTATGCAGATACCGGCCTGAGGGCGTTACCGGCATGAAGTGCGGCTTATCTGCCACCACCAGATGCTCGTCCTGGTACACCACCGCTTCACTGAACGGCAAGGCGGGCTCGGCCGGAAGACTGCGATAGTAGTAAAGGCGCAGCCCTCCCTCAAAAGCCCGATCAGGCAACACGGCCTGCCCGCGTTCATCCACCACGACACCCGCCTCCATGCGCTCGTGCCACCCTTCACGGGACACGGCCGGCAGCCGCTCTGTCAAAAAATCCAGCATGCTGCCCCGCCCTCGCGCTGGCAGTACCACGCAGCTGGGGCTCACCCCATCGCGCACGGGCAATACATGGGGATGGCGAGGGTTGTGCATGGCGTGCAAATTCTAGGGGGTTGGTCGGCATCAAGATACGCCAGTCCCGACCGGGGATAGCGCTTCACCCGCGCATACAGGTGGAGCACAAAGCCCATGCAGAGCAGCGCTGTAGGACAAGCACGCCAAAAGGCCTTTTGGCCAACGCAATCGACGCAAATTTGCGTTCTGCGGGCTAGCATGGCTGCTCTATGACAAGACCCCAAACGGACCAGCACACCACATCAGCACGCGCAACGGCGACGGCAATGGCATCAGCGGGAGTGACTTCAACGCCTCGCCCGAGGCAGGGCCATAGCAGGGTCCGCATTGCCTGTGGCGTAGCGGGAGTCATGGTAGGACTGCTGCTGATAGGCGCTGTGACGCTGAGCCAGTGGGATTGGAACCGCTCCAAACCCTGGATCAACCAAACCCTCAGCGAGGCAGCCGGACGACAGTTTGCGGTGGAGGGCGATTTATCCGCATCCTGGCACTGGCCACAGCCCCTTGAAGAAGGGTGGCACCGCTGGGTTCCCGGCATCACTGTGCAGGGAACCCAGCTGGTTCTGCAAGACCCGCCAGGATTTGCCCGTCCTGGCAAAGCCGCAACGCCCCAAACCACGGCACGCGCCGAGATGGCGCGCGCATCGCTCAAGCTTTGGCCACTGCTGGGGCGGCAAGTGGTCATTGATACCCTGGAGCTGTCTGGCCCGGACATCTCCCTCGCCCGCCTGCGCGACGGTAGCAACAATTGGACACTGCTCCCAAAGAGGGAGCCCGACGACGCCACGCCGCGCTGGGCGTTCAGCATTCATCAGCTAGCGGTCCGCGGGGGGCATTTGGCATATAACGACGCCAAGCAAGACCTTGATCTGACCGCCCGCGTCGACACCCTGAGCGAAGGGCAGACAGTCGTTGCATCGGGGAATGCTGCATCGCCTGCGTCCGGCACGGCGAGTGCCTCTAGCACCCCAGTTTATGGCGTGCGCTTCGACCTCAAGGGCACGCTGGGCAAGGCGCGTATCGAGGGTCAGGGTCAGGCCGGCTCTGTGCTCTCGCTACGCGACAAAGAGGTGAACTACCCCCTGCAATTCACCGCCAAGGCGGGCAGCGTAGAAACGGCCGTTCGGGGCATTCTGGCAAACCCGGGTGCGCTGTCAGGGATGGATTTCCAAGTCATGCTCAAAGGCGCCAGCATGGCAGACCTGTATGCACTCACGGGTCTTGTCCTGCCCAATACGCCCGCATTTCAGACCCAGGGACGATTGCAGGGCAGTCTGCAACCAGGCCGTGCTGTATGGGACTACCGTGACTTCACTGGTACGGTAGGCCAGAGCGATCTGCACGGCAATCTGCGCTTCGTGTCGGCTGCGCCACGCGGCAAACTTTCAGGCGCTATCACATCCAATCAGTTGCGCCTGGTGGACCTGGGACCAGTGCTCGGTACAGCCACCACGGCGACTGCCCAGCCTGGCCGCAATGGCAAGGTACTGCCCAACGCTGCGTTTGCCACCGATCGCTGGAGCACCATGGATATGGATCTCAAGTTTGCGGGGCAGCGTGTGATCCGACCCAACAGCCTGCCGCTGGAGGACCTTAGCGTGCATGCTGTATTGGACGATGCCGTGCTGCGCCTGGAACCCTTGCATTTTGGTGTGGCCAGAGGCCAGATTGAATCCAAACTGGTGCTGGACAGCCGCAAACGACCGCTGACGGTACACATGGACACCCGCGTGCAAAACCTGCGGCTCGCTGCGCTGTTTCCCGAGGTGGAACTGACCCAAAAAAGCCTGGGGCGACTCGATGGCGCCATGGCGCTGAATGGCCAGGGGAATTCTGTAGCGCAGTGGCTTGGCAGCAGCAGCGGCGAGGCCCGCCTGTATGTGCGCGATGGCACTCTGAGCCGCGAACTACTGGACCGCGCTGCACTCAACGTGGGCAGCATCGTGGTGGGCAAACTGTTTGGCGACAACAAAGAAGTGCAACTGCATTGCGCGGTGGCAGATCTGGCGGTGCGCGAAGGCCTTGCCACGGTCCGCACCGCCAAGCTGAGCACCAACGAGGCGGTGGTGGATGTCACGGGCACCATCGACATGGCAGAGGAACGCCTGAACCTGAGCGTGAAACCAGCGTCGCTGGAGTGGAAGTTCTTCTCGCTGCGCACTCCGCTGTACGTGCGCGGCACGCTGGGCAAACCCGATGTGGGCGCAGAACCAGGCCCCCTGCTGTTGCGCGCCGGGGCAGCCATTGCCGCTGCGGTGGCCGCGCCTGCAGCCTTGGCATTGTTACCTGTAACGGTACCCGGAGCTGACGACGACGCGCAGTGTGCGCCCTTGCTTGCTCAAGCTACACAACCGGTCAAGGCAGGGCGCGCTGGCGCGCCGGTCGCGCGCACCACGCCGTCACGCTAAAAAATACTTCTACACCGCCTCTGCGGGTGTGTGGGCCCCAGCGGCCATCGCCAATGAAAAAGCCCACGGCGTGAACCGTGGGCTTTTCGTGGATCTGCGAGGAACCCGAGGTCAGTCGGCCGTCGCCTCTTCAGGCTCTGCAGGCTCGGACTTCGCCGAACGCTCCTTCTTCGGCAAAGGCTGGATATCCAGCAGCACGTCGGGTGTTTCCACACCCTTGTCGTCCTTCTTCATCTCGATATCCACGGTCAGGCGTCCACCTTCTGTCAGGCGGCCAAACAGCAACTCGTCAGCCAAGGCGCGGCGGATGGTGTCCTGGATCAGGCGCTGCATAGGGCGCGCGCCCATCAGCGGGTCGAAACCCTTCTTGGCCAGGTGCTTGCGCAGGGCATCGGTGAAGGTGACCTCCACCTTCTTCTCGGCCAACTGCGTCTCCAGCTGCAGCAGGAACTTGTCCACCACGCGCAGGATGATCTGTTCATCGAGTGCCTTGAAGTTGACGATGGCATCCAGCCGGTTGCGGAACTCGGGCGTGAACAGGCGCTTGATATCACCCATTTCATCGCCCGCCTGCCGCGGGTTGGTAAAGCCAATGGTCGCCTTGTTCATGGTCTCGGCGCCAGCGTTCGTGGTCATGATGATGAGCACGTTACGGAAGTCGGCCTTGCGGCCGTTGTTATCCGTCAGCGTGCCGTGGTCCATGACCTGCAGCAGCACGTTGAAGATGTCCGGATGTGCTTTCTCGATCTCATCGAGCAGCAGCACCGCGTGCGGCTTCTTCGTGATGGCTTCCGTCAGCAGACCACCTTGGTCGAAACCGACATAACCTGGAGGCGCGCCAATCAGGCGGCTCACGGCATGGCGCTCCATGTACTCGGACATGTCAAAACGGATCAGCTCGATGCCCATGATGTAGGCAAGCTGCTTGGCCGCTTCGGTCTTGCCGACGCCGGTGGGACCGCTGAACAGGAACGAGCCGATCGGCTTGTCGCCCTTGCCTAGGCCAGAACGCGCCATCTTGACGGCACTGGCAAGCACTTCCAATGCCTTGTCCTGGCCGAACACCACGCTTTTCAGGTCGCGCTCCAGCGTCTGCAACTTGCCGCGGTCGTCATTGGACACGTTGGCAGGCGGAATGCGCGCGATCTTGGCCACGATCTCTTCGATCTCGGCCTTGCCGATGGTCTTCTTCCGCTTGCTCGGCACCATGATGCGCTGCGCCGCACCGGCCTCGTCGATCACATCGATGGCCTTGTCGGGCAAATGGCGGTCGTTGATGTACTTGGCGCTCAGTTCCGCCGCGGCCTGCAGGGCAGCTGCAGCGTACTTCACGCTGTGATGCTCTTCAAAGCGGGACTTCAGCCCCTTCAGGATGTCGATGGTTTCGGCCACGCTGGGCTCCACCACGTCCACCTTTTGGAAGCGGCGCGATAAGGCAGCATCTTTCTCGAAGATCCCCCGGTACTCCGTGAAAGTGGTCGCGCCGATGCACTTGAGCTGGCCGCTGGACAGCGCCGGCTTCAGCAGGTTGGAAGCATCGAGCGTGCCACCAGAGGCCGCACCCGCACCAATCAAGGTGTGGATCTCGTCGATGAACAGGATGGCGTTGGGCTTGTCCTTGAGTGACTTGAGCACGCCCTTGAGGCGCTGCTCGAAGTCGCCACGGTACTTGGTGCCCGCAAGCAGCGCACCCATGTCCAGGGAGTACACCGTTGCCTCAGCCAGGATCTCGGGCACATCGTTTTGCGTGATCCGCCAAGCCAGGCCCTCGGCAATCGCAGTCTTGCCCACCCCTGCCTCGCCCACCAACAGAGGATTGTTTTTGCGGCGACGGCACAGAATCTGGATCGTGCGCTCGACCTCGTAATGGCGGCCGATCAATGGATCGATCTTGCCATCCTTGGCGGCCTGGTTCAGGTTCTGGGTGAACTGCTCCAGCGGCGACGCCTTTTCGTTACGCTCACCACCACCGCCCTCTTCGCCCTCGGCCTGATTCTCGGCCTTAGCAGGCTCGGGAGGCTCGCCCTTCTTGATACCGTGGGCAATGAAATTCACCACATCCAGGCGCGTGACACCTTGCTGGTGCAGGTAGTACACGGCGTGCGAATCCTTTTCGCCAAAAATTGCCACGAGCACATTAGCACCCGTCACCTCTTTTTTGCCGTTGCCCGTGGACTGCACGTGCATGATGGCGCGCTGGATCACACGCTGGAATCCCAGCGTAGGCTGGGTGTCCACCTCGTCGGTACCTGCGACCTGCGGGGTGTTGTCTTTGATGAAATTCGCCAGCGATGAACGCAGATCATCGATATTGGCCGAACATGCGCGCAGCACCTCCGCTGCGCTGGGGTTATCGAGCAATGCAAGCAACAGATGCTCCACGGTGATGAACTCGTGGCGCTGCTGACGGGCCTCAACAAAGGCCATGTGCAAGCTGACTTCCAGTTCCTGGGCAATCATGTGAACTCCTTTGTGCTTGCGTGGAAGGTATAACTTTAGATCGGGACAAAAGACCTGTTATTCAACAGGCTCACTGACACATTGCAGTGGGTGGCCCGCCTTGAGGGCGGCGTCAAGCACTTGCTCTACCTTGGTGGCTGCCACATCGCGCGAATAAACGCCGCAGACGCCTTTGCCATCGAGGTGGATCTTCAACATGATCTGGGTGGCAGTTTCGCGGTCTTTACTGAAAAACTCCTGCAGAACCACGATGACGAACTCCATGGGCGTGTAGTCGTCGTTCAGCATGACCACCTGGTACATCTGTGGCGGCTGGGTCTTTTGGGTGCGCCTCTCGAGCACGACCGAACCGCCATCATCCCGCGCAGGCCGGGTCACGGGCGGCGCGGTGGGGGGTGAAGGTGGTTTTGTTGCCATGAAAATCATTCTAGCGACCCGAACAGGGTGCCGCTGCAGGAGAAGCTGGTTGTTGACCAGGTATTTTTCAACCCACGGCTTACAGAAACTTCTGCGGGGAACTCAATCACTCGTACACCACATTGGCGGCACCGGCCCCCACTTGGGCGGTCCATGCCGCCAACGCAGCATCGCTGGGGTAGAAACGCGCGTTTTCGCCCAGTTGCAACTCTGCCACTGCGGCAGCATCGTCCGACTTGCAGCGCACGCCCATGCGCACGCGCAACCCGTGCACCAACTCCCCTTCGGCGACCTCTTCGCGCAACGGCGGAAACTCGCGCACCAAGCGCGGCACATCTGGCGCCTTATCACCCACGGTCACATGCAGGTATTTGCCAAACCGGCAGCGCGCGCCCGCCAGGTCCCACACCTGCTGCACCTTGACGCGCAGACCGCCACTGAAGTGGTCCAGCTGCAGCCGGCCCATCATCACTACAAACTCATCTTCCTTGAGCTGATTGCGGTAGGTATTGAGCAACGCCTCATCGGCAGAAGCCTCAATCACAGCGGACTTGTCGTCCAGCTTGAAAAGTCCCAGCCTCCCGCGTTGCCCGTTGATGACCCGAAAGTCGCTGATGATGCCGGCGAGTACCTGGGGCTCACGGCTGTCAAGCAGCTCATCGATCTGGGTGCGCACAAAGCGGCGCACCTCGGTGGCCACTTCGTCAAAAAGATGGCCAGACAGGTAGAACCCGACGGCGGTTTTTTCCAGCGTAAGCCGTTCCTTGATACCCCAGGGCGTTGCGTCCACCAGATCGGGCTCCTGGGTGCTGGAGCCATGGGCATCGTCACCCATCATGTCAAACAACCCGCCCTGGTTGACGTTGGCCAGGGTTGCGGCAGCAAAGTCAAAGGCCCGATCAATAGATGCCACCAGGGCCGCCCGGTTGAGATGGATCGAATCAAAGGCACCCGCCTTAATAAGGGCCTCGACTGTGCGCTTGTTCATGCGGGCCTTGTCCACTCGCACGCAGAAGTCAAACAGACTTTTGAAGGGCCCTTTGGTCGAACCCTGGGGGCCTTCACCGCGCCCTTCACGGGCCGCGACGATAGCTTCGATCGCCTGCTGTCCAGTGCCTTTCACCGCCCCCAGACCGTAACGGATGATCTTGTCGGTGACTGGTTCAAACCGATAAAAGCCCCGATTCACGTCCGGCGGCTCGAACGACAGCCCCATCTTGTGTGCATCCTCGAACAGCACCTTGAGCTTGTCGGTGTCGTCCATTTCCACGGTCATGTTGGCGCAGAAGAACTCGGCCGTGTAGTGCACCTTGAGCCAGCCAGTGTGGTACGCCAGCAGGGAGTAAGCAGCCGCGTGTGACTTGTTGAAGCCATAGCCCGCGAACTTCTCCATCAGGTCGAACACCTCGTCGGCCTTCTCCTGGCTGATGCCCTTCTCCGCTGCGCCCTTGCGGAAAATGGCGCGGTGTTCGGCCATTTCCTCGGCCTTCTTTTTCCCCATGGCACGCCGAAGCATGTCGGCGCCGCCCAAGCTATATCCGCCCAGCACCTGGGCGGTCTGCATCACCTGCTCCTGGTACACCATGATGCCGTAGGTCTCGGCCAGCACCGGCTCTACCAGCGGGTGGGGGTAGATGACCTCCTCCTTGCCATGCTTGCGGTTCACGAAGCTGGGAATCAGGTCCATAGGCCCCGGCCGGTACAACGCATTCAGGGCAATGAGGTCTTCCAGCCGACTGGGCCGCGCCTCTTTCAACATACCCTGCATGCCGCGGCTTTCAAACTGGAACACTGCTTCGGTCTTACCCTCAGAGAACAGCCGATAAGTGGGCCCGTCGTCGAGGGGAATATTCTCGAACGCAAAATTCTCCTGGCCCTTGTGCCGCTTCATGATGAACTCGCGCGCAATTTCCAGAATGGTGAGCGTGGCAAGCCCCAAGAAGTCGAACTTCACCAAGCCGATGGCTTCCACGTCGTCCTTGTCATACTGGCTCACGGCGGATTCGCTGCCCGGCTGCTGGTACAGCGGACAAAAATCGGTGAGCTTGCCGGGCGCGATCAGAACGCCACCGGCATGCATGCCGATGTTCCGCGTCATGCCCTCAAGCTTTTGTGCCATCTCGATGACGGTCTTGACGTCTTCTTCCTTGCGCACGCGCTCGTAGAGCATGGGCTCCAGTTCCAGCGCATAGTTGTTCTTGTCGCCTTCCTTTTTCACCTCAGGCGGATAGGCCAGGGTGTAGGACATGCCCGGCTTGCCGGGCACCAGCTTGGAGATGCCATCACAAAATGTGTAGCTCATGTCCATGACCCGGCCCACGTCGCGGATTGCCGCCTTGGCCGCCATCGTGCCGAAGGTAGCGATCTGGCTGACAGCGTTCTTGCCGTACTTGTCCTTGACGTAGTCAATCACCCGGTCGCGGTTGGATTGGCAGAAGTCGATGTCGAAGTCGGGCATCGACACGCGCTCCGGGTTCAGGAACCGCTCGAACAGCAGGTTGTATTGCAGCGGGTCCAGGTCAGTGATTTTTAGCGCATAAGCGACCAGCGAACCGGCGCCGGAGCCACGGCCGGGCCCCACTGGGCAGCCGTTCTGCTTCGCCCACTGGATGAAGTCACCCACGATCAGAAAGTAGCCCGGGAACCCCATCTTGAGGATGGTACCCAGCTCGAACTCCAGGCGCTCGACATAGCGCGGGCGCTCCTTGTCCCTCTCAGCTTCGTTAGGAAAAAGATGTTTCAGGCGCTCCTCCAGCCCTTCGAACGACGCGTAGCGGAAATACTCGTCGATGGGCATGCCGTTGGGCGTCGGAAAATCCGGGAGCTGCGGCTTGCCCAGCACCAGGGTCAGGTTGCAGCGTTGTGCAATCTCGACCGTATTGGCGATGGCCGATGGCAGGTCGGCAAACAAGGCCTCCATCTCCGCCGAGGACTTGAAATACTGGTCGCGGGTGAACTTGCGGACACGACGCGGGTTTGCCAGGATTTCCCCCTCGGCGATACAGATGCGCGCCTCGTGGGCCTCGTAATCATCGGGCTCGGCAAACTGAACGGGGTGGGTCGCCACCACCGGCAGGTTCAACCGTGCAGCAAGCTGAGCGGCTGCCACCACATGGGCTTCATCGTCGTTTCGGCCGGCCCGTTGCAGCTCGATGTAAAACCGGTGCGGAAAAATGCCCGCCAAGCGCAACGCAACGTCGGCGGCACCTGACTCATCCCCCTTCATCAGCGCTTGCCCTACCGGACCCGCCTGCGCGCCAGACAGGGCAATCAATCCCTCTGACAGCTCTTCCAGCCACGTCCAAGTGCTCAGCGCCAGATTCTTGACGATATTGCGCGTCCAGGCCCGGGCCAGCAGCTCCGACAGATTCAGATACCCCTGGCGACTCTGCACCAGGAGGATAAGGCGCGATGGGACACCTCCCGCCTCGCCTTCAAGAAAGATTTCTGCACCCAAGATGGGCTTGACACCTTTGCCTCGCGCTTCCTTGTAGAACTTGATCGCCCCGAAGAGGTTATTGAGATCGGTGATGGCCAGAGCGGGCTGGCCGTCCTTGGCGGCCGCTTTGGCCACCTCGTCGATGCGATTGGTACCGTCAACGACGGAGAACTCGGTGTGCAGGCGCAAATGAACAAACATGCAGGCATTGTAGAAACCCCTGCGACTCTCCAACAGGACTTGCGTCGGCAGCGCCTTGGCGCTGCTGGCGCCACCAGTACAATGCTTTTTCGTGCCCGAAATGGCGCCGAAGGCTTCCGTGACGAGTACGCCGAGCGCACTCCCCTACAACTGAACCCTCGGGCCTTTCTTTGTGCACCTTTTTCCTTCTTTGCTGAAAGCTGCTTGCGATGCTGCGTGCCCCACTGCCCCTTGTTTCCGCCCTGCTGCTGGCTGGTTTGCTGGTTGGCTGCTCCAGCACCACAGTTGATAAAACGGCAGGCTGGAGTCCAAATCGCATCCACTCGGAAGCCCAGGACGAAATGAACAGCGGGGCGTATGACAAGGCCGTTCCTCTGCTGGAAAAGCTGGAAGGCCGCGCGGCAGGCACGCCACTGGCACAGCAGGCCCAGATTGACAAAGCCTATGCCCACTACAAGGCGGGCGAAAAGGCGCAAGCCGTGGCAACGCTGGACCGCTTCATGAAGCTGCACCCTGCCAGCCCTGCATTGGACTATGCGCTGTACCTGAAGGGCCTGGTCAACTTCAACGACAACTTGGGTCTGTTCTCATTTATCTCGCGCCAGGATCTTTCAGAGCGTGACCAAAAGGCGGCCAAAGACTCCTTTGAAGCGTTCAGCGAACTGGTCAAACGCTTTCCTGAGTCCCGTTATGCGCAGGACTCGCGCCAGCGCATGACCTACATCGTCAACTCGCTGGCCCAATACGAAGTGCATGTGGCGCGGTACTACTTCCAGCGTGGCGCCTATGTGGCTGCCATCAGTCGCGCTCAGGTCGCATTGGCAGACTACCAGGGCGTGCCCGCGCTGGAAGAGGCGTTGTACATCCTGATCCAGTCGTACGACGCGCTCGGAATGACTCAGCTGCGAGACGATGCACGCCGCGTGATGGACAGGTCCTACCCTCAAAGCGCCTATCTGAATGGCGGCGTCAAAGGCAAGTCGGATCCGTGGTGGAAGGTTTGGTAAGCGCCATCAGCGCAGACTGAAACTCTTCGGGCGATTCCAGCCTGCGCATGGGGGGCAAAGCCGCCAGCAAGCGCCTGCCATAACCCATCGTGATGAGGCGCGTGTCGCCCACCACCAAAATACCCCGATCCGCTTCATGCCGGATCAAACGCCCGGCACCTTGCTTGAGTGCCACCGCCGCCTCTGGCAGAGCATAGGCAGTGAACGCTTTGCCACCGGCCATTTCGATGTGTTGGGTGCGCGCCTCCACCAATGGATCTCCCGGGGGCGGAAAAGGCAGCTTGTCGATAACCACCAGTTGCAGAGCATCGCCTGGCACATCAAACCCCTCCCAGAAGGAAGCCGAAGCCACCAGCACGCAACCGGGCCGCCCGTGCGATGCCCCCTCGCGAAAACGCTCCATCAGGCGCCGCTTGGGCCACTCGCCCTGCACCAGCACCTCCAACGCGCCTGAAGCCTGCCAACGTGCTTTGAGTGCGTCGCCAATGGTGCGCAAGGCCTTGAGTGTGGTGGTCAGCACCAGCGTGCGCCCGCCCAGCGGCTCGGCGGCCAGTGCAACCCAGTCAGCCACGCTACGGCTGTGGGACGGATCTGCCGGCGACGGCAACTGGCGCGGCACATACAAAGCCGCCTGCCGCGCATAGTCGAAGGGGCTGGCCACCCGAAGGATGCGAGCATCCGTGAGCCCAGCTCGTTCGGTGAACCAGGTCAACGCCTCGTCCGCACCGAGGGTCGCAGAGGTGAAAATCCACGCCCTGCCGGCGTTTGCGCCAGGCTCCTCGGGCCAAGCTTCGCCGTCCGAGGTTTCAGCGGGCGACGCCAGAATCCGGGTGCGCATGGCGTCTGCAATGTCCAGCGGGGACTCGATCAGGCGTAACTGGTTGCCGACATCGAGCCAACGCACCGCATCGGCCTGGCACGGGCCTGAAAACCTGGCCAGCCGGGCCAATAGTGCACTGCCCCGTTCGTACAGGCGCTCCAGATCGGGGGACATTTCGCTCACGGTGTCCAGGGCCTCCAGCGCCTGTGCACACGCCGAGGCCAGTGCGCGCAGCGCGGACTGCCATACGGCGCCCGAGACACCTTCGGGAGCCTCCTCCGTCCAGCGCAATCTGCCCCCTCCCGCAATGCCATTCAGTCCCTGGAAAGCAGCGGTGCCCACGACCAGACGGAGGTCCCGTGCAGACAACTCCAGAAGCTGCGCCAGGCCTGTCCAGTCAGCCAGACCGCGCGC
>NZ_QAIM01000453.1:31861-36473 GCF_003061035.1 Acidovorax sp. HMWF018 | reverse complement strand
CACCGTCGGCAGCAACTCGGCCATGCCTGACTCGCGTACCGCCACATCCGCAAAGAACAGATGGTGATTGATGACCACGATGTCCGCCGCCAACGCCTCGCGCCGCGCCCGATGAACATGGCATTCCCGAAAACGCGGGCAGGAAGACCCCAGGCAGTTCTCACGCGTCGAGGTGACCAGGGGGATCACGGGCGATCGCTCGTCCAACCCTGTCAGCTCGGCCATATCGCCGGATACGGTCTGGCGCGACCAGTCCTCCACCTTGGCCAGCACGCGGGCGACGCCTCGGTCCAGGGCCTGAGCATCCTGCCGTGCCTGCTCCATGCGGTGCAGGCACAAGTAGCTGGCGCGCCCCTTGAGCAGGGCCATGCGAACGGGCAGCCCCAGGATGTGCGCCAAGCGGGGCAGATCGCGGGCGAACAACTGGTCTTGCAAGGCCTTGGTGGCCGTAGACAACAGCACCCGCTCGCCACTCAGCAAGGCCGGCACCAGGTAGGCAAAGGTCTTGCCCACTCCAGTGCCTGCCTCCACCACCAGCGCCCCTCCCTCTGTAATGGTCTGGGCCACCGCAATGGCCATCTGGGTCTGACCGTCACGCGGTTGAAAATGCCCATCCGCCCTCGCCAGCACACCATCGGGGGCAAACACCTCGGGCACCATGGCCTCCAGTGACATCACGCGGGCTCTTGCGGTTGAAGTTGCCGCTCCAGCCGCTCCATCGCGTCACGCAACACGAGTCGGCGCTTTTTGAGACGGCGCAGGGTGAGTTCGTCGGGTGCCGCTTCGGGCTTACACCGGTCGATGAGTGCGTCGAGATCGGCATGTTCCATGCGCAGCTCGATCAACTGACGGTGGGGAGAGTGCAGGCTGGGTTTCAAGGCAGGAGGCCATGGGCATGGCAAAAATGCCACAGGCGGGCGGATAATACGCGCTTGGCCCGCTTTCCACGACAGGCGTTCGCGTAGGCGCCCCCACAATCTGCAGCATGACCAAAGCGTTTCGCCTCATCGCCTCCACCGGCATCCACAAGGGTGACCGCGAATACCAGCAAGACCAGGTGGCCCTGATCTCCCACGAGCGGCACAACGGCTGCGTTCTGGGTGTGGTTGCCGACGGGATGGGCGGCCGCAGCGGGGGGCGCAAAGCATCAGACCAGGTCATGATGACAGCACGACAACTGTTCGAGCGGTACTCGCCCGACACCGATGACCCGGTGGCAATGCTCAAGAACATGGTTGAAGAGGCCCACATCGTTATCCGGTTGACGGCCATATCGGCAGAGCAGGAACCTCACAGCACCATCGCTGCGTTTCTCATCAATCCCCGGGGCGACTGCCATTGGGTGCATGCGGGCGACTCGCGCATCTACCACTTTCAAGGCTCACGGCTGGCATTCCGCACCAGCGACCACTCTTATGTGCAAGCCCTGGTGGACCGGGGTGAGCTGACGGAAGCCGAGGCCAACAACCATCCTCATTCCAACATTCTGGTGGGTTGCCTGGGCACAGAGAGTGACCCGCCCATCACTACCCACGTCATTCCGCAACTTCAGCCGGGCGATGTCTTGCTGGCCTGCAGCGATGGGGTTTGGCACTACTTTTCTCCCACCGAACTGGCATCGGTGGTCGATTCGCTGTCGCCCCGCGAAGCGACGGAGTTCCTGATTGAAAAAGCCCGCTCCCGGGCACGCGGAGGCGGCGACAACCTGTCGCTGGTGGTCGTCAAGATCGAAGCCCTGGCCGAAGAGAAAAAGATTGCTCGCCTGACGCCGCTGGACACGGGTCGGCCCTGAGGGCCTTGTCTGCACCACCCATCGGTGTATCGACGGGTGAACGCGAACCCATCGAACAACCACCAGGTAGTCGCCGCTACCCTAGCGTCAACCACTCAGCCACTGATTGCTTGGCTCAGAGGCCCTTCCAAACTCAGCGAGGCGCAGAAGCAGCAGGCGCTGGCAAGGGCGCTGCAGGCTTGCGGCCCTGAGCCAGGGCATCAGCTTGAGATTTTTCGACCCGCGCGCGGCGCTCCTCCGCCGCTTGGAGCGCCTGGGTATGTTTGGCACGCGATTGGGCAGCGCGCTCGGCAGTCCCCGCAGCGCGGGCCGCCTGTTCACTGGCCTGAACCTGGGCACGGCTATTTTGTTGCTGCGCGCGTTGGTGTGCGTCCTGGTCCCGCTGTGCCTTGGCAACATCCGGATCGGCGGATGGCTTGCGAACCTGCGCGTCAGCGCGTTTGCTCGCTGGCGGTACGGCCATTTGCTTGTCTTCAATGGCCCGCAGGCGCTCCACCGCTTTCTCCCTGCGCTCGGCATCGTTGAGTTCAATTTCCTGCGCACGCAATCGGTCGTGGGACTCCCGTGCCTTGGCACGTACGCCGCGCAAGCAATCCTCCACAGCAAAGCGTTGGTAGCACACTGCCTCATCCTGCTGCCGCCGGGCCGTCAGTGCCTCGCGCTCCATTTTGATTCGGTCACGCTCCACTTTGCGATGTGCAGCGGTCGACGCGGATCCGGCATCTACTTCTACCCCCGTCGCGGCCCGGGCCGGGGCTACCAGCACAGGCAGTATTGAGCAAGCCAGCGCCAGCACTACCGCCAAAAAGCGACCACCGGTCTTGTTCATGTCAACCCCGTATCCACCATGCGGCGCTCCAGCGCCAGAAACTCCTTGGACTGCATCTCGTTGAGCCGGGACACTGTGCGCGGAAACTCGTGAGCCAAAGGCCCTTCGGTATACAACTGCTCGGGCGGCACAGCCGCCGACAGGATGAGTTTGACCCGGCGGTCGTACAGCACATCCACCAGCCAGGTAAAGCGCCGCGCAGGCGACGCCATGCTCACAGGCATGTAAGGAACATCGGACAGCAACACCGTGTGGAACTGCGTTGCAATTTCCAGGTAGTCGTTTTGCGATCGAGGACCACCACACAGTGTCTTGAAGTCAAACCACACCACCCCGCCAGCCTTGCGACGGGCGCGAATTTCGCGCGCCTCGATATGCAGCACGGGATCTTCATCGTGCACTTCAGCGAGTTGGTCGAACGCCTGGTTCATCTCGGCATCCGCCTCTGCGCCCAGTGGCGTGTGATACAGCTTTACGTGCTCCAGCGTACGCCGGCGGTAATCGGTGCCATTGTCCACATTGACCACCTCCAGCCGCTCGTTGAGCAGTGCAATGGCGGGCAAGATGCGGTCCCGATGCAAGCCACCGGGGTAAAGGTCGTCAGGCTTGAAATTGGAAGTGGTCACGAAGCCGACGCCGTTGTCGAACAACGCCACCAGCAATCGGTGCAGGATCATCGCGTCCGTGATGTCCGCCACATGGAACTCATCAAAACAGATGAGCTTGTAGCGTTTGGCAATGCGCTCGCCCAACACATCCAGCGGATTGACCGTGCCCTGAAGGGCCGCCAGTTCACGATGCACCTCACGCATGAATTCGTGAAAGTGCAAGCGCACCTTTCGCTTCAGGGGAACAGCGTCAAAAAAGCACTCCATCAGAAAGCTCTTGCCGCGCCCCACCCCGCCATACATGTAGACACCGCGGGGAATCTCCGGGCGGTTGATCAGCTTCTTGATCGCGTTGGAGCGCCGAGCCTTGTACTGGGCCCACTCGTCAGCACAGCGCTGCAGGGCTTCCACTGCTCGCAGCTGGGCGGGGTCGCTTTGATAGCCTTTGGCGGCCAGCTCGGCCAGGTAAGCCTGTTTGACGGTCACTTTGCGGTTGCTCTGATACTACAAAATTGATAGCTGCAAGCGCATGTAAATCATGCGCTTGCAGCCGATTGAGACCCAATATCAGAAGTTCAGCGTGCGCTTGTCCACCGCCAGCGCTGCTTCCTTGGTGGCCTCGCTCAAGCTGGGGTGCGCATGGCAAATGCGTGCGATGTCTTCGCTGCTGGCCTTGAACTCCATGGCCACAACGGCCTCGGAGATCAGCTCGCTGGCCTGTGGGCCCACGATGTGCACACCCAGGATCTCGTCGGTCTCGGCATCCGCCAGCATCTTGACCATGCCGGTGGTGTCGCCCAGCGCACGTGCGCGGCCATTGGCCAGGAACGGGAAGCTGCCCGCCTTGTACTTGACCCCATCGGCCTTGAGCTGCTGCTCAGTGCGGCCCACCCAGGCGATCTCGGGGCTGGTGTAGATGACCCAGGGGATGGTGTTGAAGTTGACATGACCATGCTGGCCGGCAATGCGCTCGGCCACGGCAACGCCCTCTTCCTCGGCCTTGTGGGCAAGCATGGGGCCGCGCACCACGTCTCCCACCGCCCAGATGCCGGGCAGATTGGTCTTGCAGTCAGCATCCACCACGATGGCGCCGCGCTCGTCGAGCTGCAGGCCCACCGCTTCGGTGTTCAGGCCAATGGTGTTGGGCACGCGGCCGATGGAGACGATGAGCTTGTCCACGTCCAGCGACTGGGCTTCGC
Source organism: Acidovorax sp. HMWF018 (assembly GCF_003061035.1). NCBI lineage: Bacteria > Pseudomonadati > Pseudomonadota > Betaproteobacteria > Burkholderiales > Comamonadaceae > Acidovorax > Acidovorax sp. HMWF018. Next base: position 32,045 of record NZ_QAIM01000453.1, on the reverse strand, counting down.
CCTTGGCGTTGGTGTAGGCAATGCTCACACCCTTTTTGCCGGTCTTGATCTCGCCGACCTTCACGCCCAGCTCGATCTTCAGGCCCTGCTTGTCGAAGGCCTTCTTGGCTTCCTTGGCGATCTGCTCATCCACCGCGCCCAGGAAAGTGGGCAGACCTTCGAGGATGGTGACTTCAGCGCCCAG
>NZ_QAIM01000453.1:9333-31851 GCF_003061035.1 Acidovorax sp. HMWF018 | reverse complement strand
CATTTCCAGGCCGATCACGCCCGAGCCGATCAGGCCGAGCTTCTTGGGCACTGCGCCAACGCGCAGCGCACCGTCGTTGGACAGCACCAGTTCTTCGTCGAACGGCGTGCCGGGCAGCGCACGGGCGTTGGAGCCGGTGGCGATGATGATCTGCTTACCGGTCAGCGTCTCTTCAGCGGCACCTGCCACCTTGATCTCGTAGCCGCCTTCGGCAGCCTTCACGAACGAGCCACGGCCGTGGAAGAAGCTAACCTTGTTCTTCTTGAACAGGTACAGGATGCCATCGTTGTTCTGCTTCACGACGGTGTCCTTGCGGGCAATCATCTTGGCCACGTCCATCTTGACGCCGGTGGCTGTGATGCCATGGTCGGCAAAGTGCTTGTTGGCGTGCTCGAAATGCTCGGACGACTGCAGCAGCGCCTTGGAGGGGATGCAGCCAACGTTGGTGCAGGTGCCACCGGGTGCGGGGCCGCCCTTCTCGTTCTTCCACTCGTCGATACAGGCAACGTTGAAGCCCAGCTGGGCGGCGCGGATGGCGGCGATGTAGCCGCCGGGGCCACCACCGATGACGATCACATCAAATTGTTTGCTCATGGAAAATCTCGTTCAGTCAGTTGGAGAAAGACCCACCGGCGGGCAGGACCAGAGGCCGGGCCACGCGGGTGGGTCGATGGAGTCAGGGGATCAGATGTCGAACAGCAGGCGCGATGGGTCTTCCAGCGCGTCCTTCATCGCCACCAAGCCCAGCACGGCTTCGCGGCCGTCGATGATGCGGTGGTCATAGGACATGGCCAGGTAGTTCATCGGGCGGATCACGATCTGGCCGTTTTCGACCACGGCGCGGTCCTTGGTGGCGTGCACGCCCAGAATGGCCGACTGGGGCGGGTTGATGATGGGGGTGGACAGCATGGAGCCGAACGTTCCGCCATTGGAGATGGAGAACGTGCCACCGGTCATTTCTTCAATGCCCAGCTTCCCTTCGGCAGCCTTCTTGCCGAACTCGGCAATCTTCTTCTCGATGTCGGCGAAGCTCATCTGGTCTGCATTGCGCAGGATGGGCACCACCAGACCACGGGGCGAGCCCACGGCGATACCAATGTCGAAGTAGCCGTGGTAGACGATGTCGTTGCCGTCCACCGATGCATTCAGCACGGGGTACTTCTTGAGGGCATGCACAGCAGCCTTCACGAAGAAGGACATGAAGCCCAGCTTGGTGCCGTGCTCTTTGGTGAAGCTGTCCTGGAACTTCTTGCGCAGGTCCATCACCGGAGCCATGTTCACTTCGTTGAACGTGGTCAGGATGGCGTTGGTCGATTGCGACTGCAGCAGACGCTCGGCCACGCGGGCACGCAGGCGGCTCATGGGCACGCGCTGCTCGGGGCGGCCGCTCAGGTCTTCCTTGCCAGCGGGCGCTGCCACCTGGGGCAGTGTCTTGGAGGGCACACCGGTGGGGATCACGCTGGGGGCTGCCACGACAGCCTTGGCGCCACCGGCCACAGCGGCCAGCACATCACCCTTGGTCACACGGCCATCCTTGCCCGAACCGGCCACGGCCGACACAGACAGGTTGTTGTCGGCGAGCAGCTTGGCGGCGGCAGGCATGGCCACATCGCCCTTGGAGCCACCGGCAGCAGCGGGTGCGGCAACAGGCGCTGCGGCGGCAACAGGAGCTGCTGCTGCCGGAGCAGGAGCCGCGGCACCAGCCTTGCCTTCGGTGTCGATCTTGGCGATGAGCTGGTCGGCCACCACCGTGGCGCCGTCGCCCTGGATGATTTCAGCCAACACGCCAGCGGACGGTGCGGGCACTTCGAGCACGACCTTGTCGGTTTCGATCTCGATCAGGATCTCGTCCACCGCCACGGCCTCACCGGCCTTTTTCTTCCAGGTCAGCATGGTGGCTTCAGCCACGGATTCGGACAGCTGGGGGACTTTGACTTCTACGATAGCCATATCAATTCTTTCGGAATGGGGTTTTGTTCTGTTGTCGGGTCGCAGCTGGCCTTACTTGGTCAGGACAAAACCCTTGAGCTTGGCAAACGCGCCGTCCACCAGCGCCTTTTGTTGTTCTTGGTGCAGGTGCGAGTAACCCACGGCTGGCGATGCGGAAGCTGCGCGGCCGGAGTAGCCCAGCTTCTGGCCTTCGAGCATGTTCTCGTGGATGTAGTGCTGCACGAAGAACCAGGCACCCTGGTTTTGCGGCTCGTCCTGGCACCACACCACGTCGGTGGCATTGGGGTACTTCTTCAGTTCAGCGGCAAACGCCTTGTGCGGGAAGGGGTACAACTGCTCGACGCGCAGGATCACCACATCGTCGGCCTCCTTCTCTGCGCGCTTCTTCACGAGGTCGTAGTAAACCTTGCCAGAGCACGCGATCACGCGCTTGACCTTGGCAGCCTTCTTGACGATGGCTTCATCCTGCTCGGGAATCACCGTCTGGAAGCTGCCCTTGGTGAACTCGGACAGCGGCGAGGTCGCATCCTTATTACGCAGCAGCGACTTGGGCGTCATGATGATCAGCGGCTTGCGCAGATCACGCACCATCTGGCGACGCAGCACGTGGAAGATCTGGCTGGCCGTAGTGGGCTGCACGATCTGCATGTTGGCGTCGGCAGCCAATTGCATGAAGCGCTCCAGGCGGGCAGAGCTGTGCTCTGGGCCCTGGCCTTCGTAGCCGTGGGGCAGCATCAGGGTGATGCCGTTTACCCGGCCCCACTTCACTTCGCCGGAGGCGATGAACTGGTCGATCACCACTTGGGCACCATTGGCGAAGTCGCCGAACTGCGCTTCCCAGATCACCAGTGTATTGGGGTCGTTCGACGCATAGCCGTACTCGAAGCCCAGGACGGCCTCTTCGGACAGGATGGAGTCGATCACAACAAACGGGGCCTGGTTGTCGGCCACGTTCTGCAGCGGCACGTAGGTACCAATGTCCCACTTCTCGCGCTTTTGGTCATGGATCACGGCGTGGCGGTGCGTGAACGTGCCGCGACCGCAGTCTTCACCGGACAGGCGCACGGGATAGCCGCTGGCCACCAGGGAGGCAAATGCCATGTGCTCACCCATGCCCCAATCCACAGGGATGTCACCACGGCCCATGGCCGCGCGGTCGTCATACACCTTCTTCACCAACTGATGCGGCGTCACGCTCTCGGGGATGGTGGTGATCTTCTCAGCCAGGCGCTTCCACTCGGCCAGAGGAATAGCCGTGTCTCCAGCATCGGTCCACTTTTTGCCCAGGAACGGGCTCCAGTCCACCGCGTACTTGCTCTTGAAGTTGGTCAGCACGGGATCGACCGTGTGCTTGCCTGCATCCATAGCAGCGCGGTAGGCCTTGACCATGTCGTCGCCCAGTGACTCGCCCAGACCCTGCGCCGCCAGCTTATCGGCGTACAGCTTGCGTGTGCCGGGGTGTGCGCCGATCTTCTTGTACATCAGCGGCTGCGTCAGAGCCGGGGTGTCCTGCTCGTTGTGGCCCAGCTTGCGGAAGCAGATGATGTCCACCACCACGTCTTTCTTGAACTCCATGCGGAACTCAAGCGCGAGCTGAGTGGCCAACACCACGGCTTCCGGATCATCACCGTTCACATGCAATACGGGCGACTCGATCATCTTGACGATGTCGGTGCAGTACAGCGTGGAGCGGGTGTCACGTGGATCGGACGTGGTGAAGCCGATTTGGTTGTTGATGATGATGTGCACCGTGCCACCCGTGTAGTAGCCACGGGTCTGGGCCAGCGCCAGAGTTTCCTGATTGACACCTTGGCCTGCAAAGGCCGCGTCACCGTGCACCAACACAGGCAGAACCTGCTTGCCATGTGGATCGGCACGGCGGTCCATGCGAGCACGCACAGAGCCTTCGACCACGGGGTTCACGATTTCCAGGTGCGAGGGGTTGAATGCCAGCGACAGGTGAACCGGACCGCCGGGGGTCGTCACATCCGAGCTGAAGCCCTGGTGGTACTTCACGTCACCCGCAGGCAGGTCTTCGGGAGCGGTGTGATCGAACTCAGCGAACAGGTCCTTGGGCATCTTGCCCAGCGAGTTGACCAGCACGTTCAGGCGGCCGCGGTGGGCCATGCCGATCACGATTTCTTGTACGCCCTTGGCGCCTGCAGATTGGATGAGTTCATCCATCGCAGCAATAAAGCTTTCGCCGCCTTCCAACGAAAAGCGCTTCTGACCCACGTACTTGGTGTGCAGGAAGCGCTCCAGCCCTTCAGCAGCCGTCAGGCGGTCAAGGATTTGTTTTTTCTTGTCAGCACCAAAGCTGGGCTTGCTGCGGATCTTTTCCAGCTTCTCCTGCCACCAGCGCTTCTGGTTCTGGTCGGTGGCGTACATGTATTCAGCGCCGATGGAGCCACAATAGGTCTCACGCAGCGCGTTGATGAGTTCACGCAACGTCATCGACTCTTTGCCGAAGAACGTGTTGCTGGTGTTGAACACAGTTTCCTGATCAGCGTCGCTGAAACCGTAGAACGAAGGCTCCAGTTCAGGAATTGCGGGACGCTCTGTGCGCTTGAGCGGATCCAGATCGGCCCAGCGCTGACCCACATTGCGGTAAGCGGCAATCAGCTGCTGAACGGCGGTACGCTTGCGGCCCAGTTCAGAGTCGGCGCCCGTCGCAACCACGACCTTGGTGCCGCCTTGCTTGGCACGCTCGGCAAAGGCATTGATGACAGGCAGATGGGGAACGTCTTTGGCGTTGCTGCCATCCACGGCGGGTACATGCTGCAGCGCGTCAAAGTACTCGCGCCACGTATCTGGCACGCTACCGGGATTGGCGAGATAGTTCTCGTACATCTCTTCGACATAGGGCGCATTGCCGCCGAAGAGGTAGGTGTTGCCTTGGTAGGCTTGATAGACGGATGTCGTATCGCTCATATTCCGCTGACCTCCGCTTTCCTTGGGAAAGCATTAGCTGGTTGAGAAACCTTCCGCGACACGGCTGAACCGGTTGGCGGATGCGACTGTGGCTGGGGAAGGGCCTTGGTACGGGCGCCATTGTGCCACCGAACCGAAGCCCACCCCCAAAAAGTGGATCCAGACCATCGCCGCACAGCACAAGAAGCTGCGCCGATCAGCGCCTCGCGTACATTCCGGGTATCCCATTGCAAACCCCACTCCATGCCGCATCAACACCTCCAGGACAAAGCCTTTTTGCTGCTGCTCACCCTCGTCACCGTCGCGTTCGGTGCGATCCTGTGGCAGTTTCACGGAGCCGTTTTCTGGGGCGTCATCCTCGCCATTCTTTTTGCCCCACTGCACCGCAAACTGCTGCGAAAAATGCCCAAGCGGCCCACGCTTGCGGCCTTATGCACACTCGGTTTGTGCCTTGTGGTGGTGATCTTGCCGATGACGGCCATCACGGTGTCGCTCATTCAGGAAGCCACCGCAATCTACGAGCGGGTGCGCTCAGGCCAAATCAATTTTGGGCTGTACCTGCAGCAGGTCATTGCTGCACTGCCAGCTTGGGCTGCAGGCCTGCTTGACCGCCTCCAACTGACCAGCGTAGGCGAGTTGCAGCAAAAGCTCTCGTCCTTCGCGGTACAGGCCAGTCAATTCGTTGCGACACAGGCGCTGAGCATCGGTCAAAACACCCTGGAGTTCATTGTCAGCTTCGGCATCATGTTGTACCTGTTGTTCTTCCTGCTGCGAGACGGAGCCAGTCTGGCACAGCGTATCGGGCAGGCCACCCCCCTGGAAGAAGCGCACAAGCGCCAGCTGGTCGGTAAATTCACGACCGTGATCCGGGCCACGGTCAAAGGCAACATTGTGGTGGCGGCTTCTCAGGGCGCGCTGGGCGGCATGATTTTCTGGATCTTGGGCATCCAGGGACCGGTGCTGTGGGGGGTGCTCATGGCCTTCCTGTCCCTTTTGCCAGCCGTGGGCGCCGGGCTGATCTGGGTGCCTGTGGCCATCTACTTTCTGGCAACAGGCGCTGTGTGGCAAGGCGTGGTGCTGACTGCATTCGGCATCTGCGTGATCGGACTCGTGGACAACATCTTGCGCCCCATCCTGGTAGGCAAAGACACCAAGATGCCCGACTACATCGTGCTGATCTCTACCCTGGGCGGCATGGCCTTGTTCGGACTCACGGGGTTTGTGATCGGTCCAGTGATAGCTGCACTGTTCATGGCCAGCTGGGACCTTTTTTCACCACCGCCGGAGGCGGACGCACCCACCCGGTGATACCCCCCAGCCTCGGCCACGTGTACCAGTCAGGGGCCTCGATGGGCTTTGACTGGCGCTTTAAATGACCGCAAAACACAAAAGCCTCCCGAGGGAGGCTTTTGGCTGAAAACACATTCAATGATGCGCTTTGAATCGGGTGGTAGGACGTACAAGATTCGAACTTGTGACCAACGGATTAAAAGTCCGCTGCTCTACCAACTGAGCTAACGTCCCGACCGATTGCAGCTATCGTGTCGGTTGCTGCAAAGCCTTGAATTATAGCGTCTTTTTTCCAGCCGATTTGGAATTGGTTGCAAGTTTATCGAGCACCCACCCTGCGGCACATTGGCCGAAGGTCGCGGTCACAGCGACCACCGAGCCGTAGCCGTGGCAGTTCAAAGAACCATCGCCATCGATATTGCAGGAAGCATCTGGCGGAGCTACGGCCTCACGGCTGAAAACGCAGGTGACCCCGATCTTCTTGCCCTCCCGCGGTGCTCCGTGGTGTTTGCGCAGCTGATAGCGCATTTGGGCCAACAGCGGGTCATGGGTGGTCAGTGCGAGATCATCCACATCCACCTTGTGCGCATGCCGCTTGCCCCCTGCTGCACCCACGGTGATGTGCAGCACCCCATGGGCCTGCGCCCATATGGACAGTGCAGTTTTGGCTTTGATCTGGTCACAGGCATCAATGAGAGCGTCTACGGGCGTTTGCAGCAAGGCAGGCCAGTTTCCAGGCTCCACAAACTCCTCCACGCAATGAACGATGCAGTCCGGGTGGATTTGTGCGATGCGATCACGCATGGCCAAAACCTTGGCCTGTCCCACCGTATCGGTGAGCGCATGGATCTGTCGGTTGATGTTGGATTCAGCCACATGGTCCAAGTCGATCAGGGTAATTTGCGCGACGCCGCTGCGCGCCAGGGCCTCTGCGGCCCACGACCCGACTCCACCAATACCAACCACGGCCACGTGCGCGGAGCGAATTCTGGCTGCGCCCTGCACTCCGTAGAGCCGCTGAAGCCCACCAAAGCGGCGCTCCGAAGCGTGCTCCGCACCACCATCTGGCGCAGCCTGCGAGGCAAAAGCCACATCACCCGCCATCACTTGAGCCGGGACAGGCGTTCTTTAGCGGCCACAGCGGCCTCAGACTGCGGATAAGCCCGGATGAGGTCTTCCAGTGTCTTGCGCGCGGTGCGTGTGTCTTTGAGCTCAATCTGGCAATTGGCGATGGACAGAGCTGCCTCGGGCGCACGAGCGTGCGTGGGGGCGTCGGTCAGCATTTGTTTGAAATTGCCGATGGCTTCCTTGTACTCACGCGTAGCGTACTGGGCATTTCCCAACCAGAAACGCGCAGAGGGCACGTAGCCGCTGCGCGGATACTGCCGCACAAAGCCCGCGAAAGCGACACTTGCATCGGGGAATTTGCCGGAGCGAAAGACAGCCAGAGCCGCCTCAAAATCCCGCTTTTCGGCAGGATCTGCCTGGAAATCGCGGCCATCCACATTGACCTTGATGGGCTCAAACTGCCGCAATCGCTCATCCACACCCTGCGCGATGTCTTTCTGCCGACGCTGCAGTTCACTGACATCGCGCAACAGCTGCTCGTTCTGGCCGTTGAGTTTGGCCTGCTCGGCACGCAAGGTCTCGATCTGCGTCTGCAAATCCAGCAGACTGCGGCGCAACTGAGCGTTTTCTTCGCCCAGCTTGCGCACCTCTTCGGCAGAACGCTGCTGAGACAACTGCAGCCCATCAACGCGCTGTCGCATCTCCAGGATAGCCCGTCGCGCTTCGCCATCTTCAAAGATGGCGGCATGGGCAGAAGACATCGACACAGCGAGCAGTGCCGCCGTGACCAGCGCCCGCAACGAGAAAACCGGTGCAGCGGATGTCATTAACGGTACGACAGTTCAGCACGGCGGTTCTGGGCGCGTGCATCTTCGGTAGCGCCTTGGGCTGCAGGCTTTTCCTTGCCAAAACTCACGGCCTCGACCTGGCTGTCAGGCACGCCCAGCAAGCCCAGCGAACGGCGCACTGCTTCTGCACGCTTCTGGCCCAGTGCCAGGTTGTACTCGCGGCCACCACGGTCATCCGTGTGGCCTTCGATCATGACCTTGCGGTTGGGGGCCGCTTTGATGAAGCGGGAATGCGCTTCAATCAGCGACTGGAACTCGGGTTTGATCACGTAGCTGTCGTAATCAAAGTACACGACGCGCGCGACCCCCACGGGGCCTGCACCGTCACGGCCGGACTGGCCGAGGTCCACGCCCGCCACGCCGCTTTGCGATGTATTGCCGGAGTTGGCACCGTTGTTGGCTCCACCCATGGTGGAGGTGGCATTTTTGTCTTCGACCGGCACATCGTCCAGCTTCACGCCAGAGCTGCAGCCCGCCACGAGAGCGGCAACGGTGAGGGCAAGGGTAATACGTTTCATCATCCAAATTTCTCCTGAAGGCTTGATAACTGAAAGTGCAGATAAGTTCATTGCTTTTGGAACGGGCCCCAGTCCGGCTCGCGGATGTCGCCCGCCTGACCGGCGAGACGCGCCTTGATCTTGCCGTCCAGGGTTGTGGTCATGAGGGCTTCACGGCCCTGCTGTTGGGTCGCGTAAACAATGAGCCGGCTGTTGGGCGCAAAGCTGGGATTTTCGTCCGCCGTCGTATCTGTCACCGCATTGACGGTGCCCGTGGACAGATCCATCACATGCAGCTTGAATGCGCCACCCACGCGGGAGATGTAGGCCAGCCAGCGACCGTCGGGACTCACGCTGGGCGAGATGTTGTAGGTGCCAGTGAAGGTCACGCGCTCCGCATTGCCACCGGACGCACCCACCTTGTAAATTTGCGGGGCACCGCCCCGATCGCTCACAAAGAAAATGCTGCGGCCATCGCCCGAGAACACAGGCTCGGTATCGATGCCTGCGCTTTGCATCAGGCGGCGCGGCTCGCCGCCGTTGGCATCAATGGTGTACAGCTGCGAGCCGCCATCGCGGCTCAACGTGACTGCCAGCGCACGGCCATCCGGCGCCCAGGCTGGCGCACTGTTGGAGCCACGGAAGTTCGCGATCAGGCGCCTGCGACCTGTGGCCACATCGTGCACATAGACCACCGGCTTGCGCGACTCGAACGACACATAGGCCAGTTGCCCCCCGTTGGGCGACCATGCAGGCGAGATGATGGGCTCGGGGCTGGACAGTGCGGACTGGGCGTTCTCGCCGTCGGCATCCGCAACCCAAAGGCTGTAACGGGGGCCGGTTTTGGTCACATAGGCAATGCGCGTCGAGAAGATACCGCGCTCACCCGTGAGCTTTTCGTAGATGAAGTCGGCAATGCGGTGCGACACCAGGCGCAGGTCGCCCTGCGTGACCACAAAACTCTGTCCGCCCAGGTCTTGGCCCTTGACCACATCCCACAAACGAAACCGCACATCAAAACGCCCATCAGCCAAACGCGTGACGCTGCCAGTGGCCAGTGAATCCGCACTTTTCTGGCGCCACAGTGCGACGTCTGGCCGCGCGGTTTCGTCCAGCGTTGCGCCGGAGGCGTCAATGGCGCGGAACTGCCCGCTTCGCTCCAGGTCGGCCTGGACGATGGCCGCAATTTTTTGGGGCGATTGCGCCTCGCCCCGAAACGGAGCAATGGCGATGGGCAATTGGGTCAGCCCAACGCCGGTGACTTCCACACGGAATTGAGCAAGCGCTGGAATGGATGGTGAGGCGATGAGTGCGGCCAGCAACTGGCGGCGCAGGGGAAGCAGCGGAGCTGCAGAAGATGGGTGTTGGGAGATTCGATCTGTGGTCATTGGCATCCAGCAGTGGCCGAACAAGTGCCGAAAGGGCAAACCCGAATGTTACACACAGCGGCGAGCCCCCTGTGACAAACTGTGCGCGACACACCCTGCCGGAAAGGCTGCGCACGGCACAAACGTAGAATCCGGGCGACATGCAAGCCACCGACACGGGCACCAAGCCTGCCTCAGCCCCTACTCCCCCCACAACCTTGATGGCGCGCCTGAAGCGGCTGTCGGTGTACTTTGGCGACCAGCGAATGGCCTGGAGTCTGGCCATTGTTGCAACCTTGGTGGGCGCAATCACCGAACCCCTGATCCCTGCCCTTCTGCAGCCGCTGCTGGACAAGGGCTTTACCCAAGGCACCTTGCAGCTGTGGATGGTGCCCCTGGCAATTCTGGGGGTTTTCTTCGTCCGCGGTGTAGCCCAGTTTGTGGGTCAATATGCACTGGCGCGCATCGCCAATGAAGGCATGCTGACACTGCGTCAGGCGCTGTTTGATCGTGTTCTGGCCGCAGAAATGGGATTGTTTGCGCGCCAGTCGGCCAGCGCCCTCTCCAACACCGTGGTCTATGAAGTGCAGACCGGTGCCACGTTGCTGGTGCAGGCCCTGCTCGGCCTGTCGCGCGATGGCTTCACGCTGGTCGCGCTGCTGGTCTATTTGCTGTACCTCAACTGGCAGCTCACACTGATTGTTGCCGTCGTTGTTCCGGGGGTCGCCTGGATCATGAAGACCCTGTCGCGGCGGCTGTATCACTTGACCAAGAGCAGCCAGCAGGCCACGGATGAGCTGGCCTATGTGGTCGAAGAAAACGTGCTGGCGCATCGTATGGTGCGCCTGCATGGCGCGCAAGGCGGGCAGGCGCAGCGTTTTGCCGACCTGAGCCGCAGCCTGCGACGCCTGGCCATCAAGTCCACCATCGCCTCGGCAGCCATGACACCGCTGACCCAGTTGCTGGCCGCCGCTGCGCTGTCGGTGGTGATCTGCATTGCGCTCTGGCAGAGCCGGGGTGCGGTCGATACAAAGGACGTGACCGTGGGCGGGTTTGTGTCATTTATTACGGCCATGCTGATGCTGATCGCGCCCATCCGGCGCCTGGCTGATGTGGCCAGCCCCGTGACCCGGGGTGTAGCAGCTTTGGAACGCGGCCTGGGGCTGCTGGGCGACACGGGTGCAGAAACTGGTGGCATCTACCGCAAGGACCGCGTGCAAGGCGCACTCACGCTGAGCAATGTCACTGTATCGTTTGGCGCCGACCACGCCCCCGCCCTGGACGGGGTCAACCTGCAGGTGGCCCCGGGCGAGATCGTGGCACTGGTGGGGCCCTCTGGCGCCGGCAAGACCACGCTGGTCAACCTGCTGCCGCGTTTTGTCATGCCTTCGGCGGGCACCATCGCGGTCGACGGGCATGCCTTGCCGGACTGGGACCTGCCCTCCCTCCGATCGCAATTTGCCATGGTGAGCCAAGACGTGGTGATGTTCAATGACACCATTGCCACCAATGTGGCGCTGGGCCAGGCCGTGAACGAAACCCAGGTGCGGGAATGCCTGGCTGCCGCCAACCTGGCAGAACACGTAGCAGGTCTCCCGCAGGGTATCCACACGGTGGTGGGACACAACGCCACGCAGTTGTCGGGTGGGCAGCGTCAGCGGCTGGCCATTGCGCGGGCCCTGTACAAGGACGCCCCCATCCTCATCCTGGACGAGGCGACGTCTGCCCTGGACACCGAATCGGAACGCCTGGTGCAGGAAGCCCTGCAGCGCCTGATGCAGGGCCGCACGACCCTCGTCATTGCGCACCGGCTCTCCACCATCGAGCATGCCGACCGCGTGGTGGTGATGGAGCGCGGGCGCATCGCCGAGCAAGGCACCCACAGCGAGTTAATGGCGCAAGGTGGGCTGTATGCGCGGCTGCAGACACGTGCCGCGTCGGGCTCGGGGACCATCGCTGAGTAAGCAGGCGCGGCACGACTGGTGCTGGCCTTCTCTGATCTCTAAATATTGCCCAGGGCCCGCTCTGCAGCAGCCAGCTATGGGCTGCAGGCGTTTGCCTTGGCTACCACTTGCCCCGGTTGGGCTGGCGCTTCCGAATGGCCGCAGCGATTCTCTCCGCAGACTCGGTACGGCTCACACGCAAGGCGAAATCAGCGGCGGTCAAGCCCAGCTGGTTCTTGAGCGTAGGGTCGGCCCCTTCGTCCAGCAGCAATTGCACGGCCTCGGTAGAGCCGTAATGCGCCGCCATCATCAGCGGCGTGGTGCCGTTGGGCGATGTTGCGTCGATGTAGGCGTGGTTTTCGAGCAGCAATGAAATGATCACCGCATGCTGCGGCGAACCTGCCGACGCGGCGTAGTGCAGCGGGGTCCAGCCCGTCTTATTGACATCGGCATCGCGCGCGATGAGCGCCTTGACGGCCTCCAAGTTGCCCTTGATGGCAGCCATCATCAACGGGCTTTCGTCCTTGGCATTGCGGGCCTCCACATTCAGCCGACGGGATGCCAGCAACGCAGCAACGGCCTTGTTCGCGCCGTTTTGCAGGGCAATCATGAGCCCCACCTGCCCCTTGGGATCACGGGTGTTCGGATCAAACCCCCGGCGCAGCAGCGCAGTGATTGCATCACCGTCATCGCGCAGGACGGCCACAAAAAAGTCTTCATAGGCACCGGCCCAGGCCCGGACTGACACCAGGCCCAACGCCACGGCGGCCAAAGCAGAACGTCGTTGCAGGCTCATGCCATCACCTCAGGGAACAAGCGGTCGAAATTGCGGCTGGTGGCCTCCGCCACCACCTCCAGCGTGAGGCCCTTGGTCTCGGCCACCTGCCGGGCCACATGGGGCACATACGACGGATTGTTGGTCTTGCCACGGTAGGGCACCGGGGCCAGGTAGGGGCTGTCGGTCTCGATGAGCATGCGGTCCAGCGGCACAAAGGCCACCACGTCGCGCAGCTCCTGCGCGCTCTTGAAGGTGACGATGCCCGAGAACGAGATGTAGTAGCCCCGATCCAGCGCGGCCCGCGCAACCTGCATCGATTCAGTAAAGCAGTGGAAAACGCCACCCGCCAGATTGCCTGCGCCATCCTCGCCCTCTTCCTGCAGGATGGCCAGCGTATCGTCAGAGGCACTGCGCGTGTGGATGATGAGGGGCTTGCCACAGGCGCGCGCCGCGCGGATGTGGGTGCGGAAGCGGTCGCGCTGCCACTCCAGGTCGGCAATGCTGCGCCCGCCCTTGCGATCTTCCATGCCGTAGTAGTCCAGGCCGGTCTCGCCAATCGCCACCACGCGGGGCAGCGCAGCGCGGTCCAGCAGATCCTGTACGCTGGGCTCCATCACGCCCTCGTTGTCGGGGTGAACGCCCACCGTGCTCCAAAAGTTTTCATGGGCCAGGGCCAGGGCGTGCACGCCCTCGAACTCTTCCATGGTGGTGCAAATGCACAGGGCCCGGGTGACCTGCGCCTCGGCCATGGCCTGGCGGATGGCAGGCAGCTGGCTGACCAGTTCCGGGAAGTTGAGGTGGCAGTGCGAATCAGTGAACATGTGATGAAAAACAAAAAAGCCGACCAGCCAGCGCGGGTCGGCACGGGGGCGGCGGTGGCGCGGTCAGATCGTCTGGGTAGGACGGTCGGAGCCCAGCGCAGTTCCCAGCAATTCCTCGATCTTGGCCTTGAGCTGGCGGGATTTTTCGTCCTTGGGGAACTGGATGCCCACGCCCTGGGTGCGGTTGCCTGCAGCACGGGCCGGTGTCACCCAGGCCACGCGGCCTGCCACAGGGTAGCGCTGGGTGTCGTCGGGCAAGGTCAGCAGCACATACACATCGTCGCCCAGCTTGTAGTCGCGCTGGGTGGGCACAAAGATGCCCCCTTCGGCAAAAAAAGGAATGTAGGCGGCGTAGAGAGCGGCTTTTTCCTTGATGGCCAGCTGCATGACGCTGGGACGGGGCGCGGTGGATGGACTGCTCATGGGTGGGTGTGCGGCTTAGTGTCTGGAGTGTAGGGTGTTTCGCGCCTGGGCGACAAGCGCCTCCAGCATGAGCCCGCCATTGAACGGGTGGTCTGCCGTGCGCGCCGCTTTGGACAGTGCACGAGACCAGCGTGTGAGCGCACCCAGTGGCGGCGTCTTGGGCAGGTCGGCCTGCGCAAAGTAGCGCGGCGCGGCGCCCACGCTGGCGGCCAGCAGGTCGTGGCAGAGCTTTTGCAGCGCGTCGATCACCTGGGCCGGGGCCCAGTCGCCCAGCGCCGTCACATCACCCCGCGCCACGGCCTGGGGCAAGGCGGACCAGGCCTGCGGGCTGCGGCCCGACTGGGCCAGCGCCAGGGCGTCCTCGGGCCGCCCGCCTGCTGCACGCAGAAACGACACTGCCGCATCCCGGGCCACGCCCTGGGCCTGCAACCAGGCCAAGCTGTCGGCCTCCACAGGCCAGACCATGGTGTGGCCCAGGCAGCGGCTGCGGATGGTGGGCAGCAGCTGGTGCGCAGCCTCGCTGGCCAGCACAAAACGCACGTCGCCCGGCGGTTCTTCCAGCGTCTTGAGCAGCGCGTTGGCCGTGACATGGTTCATCTGCTCGGCGGGGTAAACCAGCACGGCCTTGCCTTTGCCACGCGCCGAGGTGCGCTGCGAAAACTCCACCGCATCGCGCATGGCCTCCACGCGGATCTCGCGGCTGGGCTTGCGCTTTTTGTCGTCGATGTCGGCCTGGGCCTTTTCCGACAGGGGCCAGCCCAGTGCCATCATCTGCACCTCGGGCATCAGCACGCACAGGTCGGCATGGGTGCGCACGTCGATGGAGTGGCAGCTGCCGCAGTGGCCGCATGCGCCCTGCTCTGTCGGCGCATCGCACAGCCATGCGCGCACCATTTCCAGCCCCAGGGTGTATTGCCCCAGACCCGACGGCCCCTGCACCAGCCACGCGTGGCCGCGCTGGGCCAGCAGGCTGGTGCGCTGCGCAGCGATCCAGGGCGCCAGGGCCACGGCGGTCTCGCTCATTGCGCCCCTCCCTGCGTAGCCACCATGATGGCAAGCCAGCCCTTGCGCACAAACACGCTGGTGAGCTGCTGCCAAACGCGGTGGCGGTCCTGCGCCGCATCCAGGCGCGCAAACCGCTGCGGTGCAGCGGCTGCGCGGTCGGCATAGCCCTGTGCGACGCGGCGGAAGAACTCGACCGGTTGGGCCTCGAAGCGGTCAGGCACACGCGCACCGGCCAGCCGCTCGGCCGCCACCTCGGGCGCCAGGTCAAACCACACCGTCAGATCGGGTTCACGCATCAAACTGGTCTCAGGCGCTAGTCCTGTCTGCGCCAGGCGCTCCAAAGTTGATAGCACACCCAGATCGAAGCCCCGCCCCGCGCCCTGATAGGCAAAGGTGGCGTCGGTGAACCGGTCGCACAGCACTACGTTGCCACGGGCCAGCGCGGGCTCGATCACGTTGCGCAGATGGTCGCGGCGGGCCGCAAAGATCAGCAAGGACTCGGTGAGCGCATCCATCGGGTCGTTCAGGACCATCTCACGCAGCTTTTCGGCCAGCGGCGTGCCGCCGGGCTCGCGGCTCACGGTGACAGTACGGCCCTGGGTGCGGAAGGCCGCGGCCAGGCCTTCGATGTGCGAGGACTTGCCCGCACCGTCGATGCCTTCAAACGTGATGAACAGACCGGGTCGTGACATGGGCGCCTTGGTTCAAGAAACTGTTTACTGCTGCCCGCGCTGGTAGCGGTTGACGGCGCGGTTGTGCTCCTCCAGCGAGGCACTGAAATGGCTGGTGCCGTCGCCCTTGGCCACAAAGTAGAGCGCGCGCGTGGCCTGCGGCTGCACGGCGGCCAGCAGCGAGGCCTTGCCGGGCATGGCGATGGGAGTGGGCGGCAAGCCGGGGCGGGTGTAGGTGTTCCAGGGGGTGTCGGTCTGCAGGTCGCGCTTGCGCAGGTTGCCGTCAAACTTTTCGCCCAGGCCATAGATCACCGTGGGGTCGGTCTGCAGCAGCATGCCCACCCGCAGGCGGTTGACGAACACGCCTGCAATCTGGCCCCGGTCGCTGGCCTTGCCAGTTTCCTTTTCGACAATGCTGGCCAGCGTCAGCGCCTCGTCCGCAGACCTGAGCGGGGTGTCGGCCGCGCGCTGGGCCCAGGCAGCCTCCAGATGGCGGTCCATGGCGTGCATCGCCCGGCGCAACAAGGCGATGTCGCTGGAGCCTTTGGCGTAGGTGTAGGTGTCCGGGAAGAACCGCCCCTCGGGCGCCACGCCGGGGCGGCCCAGCTGGGCCATCAGCGCCTCGTCGGTCAAGGCGGCAGCATCGTGTTTGATCTGCTCTTCCTTGGCCAGCGCCTGGCGCACCTGGCGCCAGTTCCAGCCTTCAACCAGGGTGAGTGCGCGCAAGGCCTCTTCGCCCCGGGCCAGCTTTTGCAGCAGGCTGATGGGCGTGGTGCCGGGCGGGATTTCGTAGTTGCCCGCCTTGATGGCGCGGTCTTGCCCCGAGACACGGAACCAGGCGTAGAGCAGGCGCGCATCCGTCTTGACCCCAGCCGCCACCACATCGCGGGCCACGCCGCGCGGCGTGGTGCCGGGCTCGATGGCCAGCTCCAGCGGCTCGGGGCCCAGGTCCAGCGGCTGGTGCAGCCACCAATACGCAGCGCCGCCCAGTGCGATCCCCACCAACACGATCAAAGCCAGTAAACGTCGCACAACCCTGCTACCAATATGTATGAATCAGGGCATCATAATTCAGCGATGACCTATCACTTGAATGGCATTGCCCCCCTGTCCCACCTCGGCGTGATTCGCGTGGAAGGCGAAGACGCCGCCAAGTTTCTGCACGGCCAGCTCACCCAGGATTTCGCCCTGCTCGGCATGGACCAGGCCCGCCTCGCGGCCTTCTTGTCGGCCAAGGGCCGCATGCAGGCCAGCTTCATCGGCGTCAAGCGCAGCGCCACCGAGGTGCTGCTGGTCTGCAGCCGCGACCTGCTGCCCGCCACGCTCAAGCGCCTGTCGATGTTTGTGCTGCGCGCCAAGGCCAAGCTGACCGATGCCACCGCCGACATCGCCCTCTATGGCGTTGCCGGAGACGCTATCAACTCCGTAGCTGGCAGCGTTCAACCCGCCTGGACCAAGGCCGATGTGGGTGCCGCCACTGTGGTGCACCTGTACCCTGCCGACGGCACCCCGCGCGCCCTCTGGGTAGCCCCTGCCACAGAGCCCGCGCCCGCAGGCCCTGCGCTGGATGCCACGCTGTGGCTCTGGAGCGAAGTCATCAGCGGTGTCGCCACGCTGACCATGCCGGTGGTCGAAGCCTTTGTGCCCCAGATGCTCAACTACGAATCGGTGGGCGGCGTGAATTTCAAGAAGGGCTGCTACCCCGGCCAGGAAGTGGTGGCGCGCAGCCAGTTCCGTGGCACGCTCAAGCGCCGCGCCTACATTGCCCATGCAGCAGCCGAGGTGGCGGTGGGCGCCGAGGTGTTCAGCACCAGCGACCTCGAACAACCCTGCGGCACCGTGGTGCAAGTAGCCGCTGCGCCGGGCGGCGGGTTTGACACCATCGTGTCGCTGCAGATCAGCGCTGCCCAAGAGGGCTCGCTGCAAGTGGGCGCAGAAGGCGGCGTGGCGCTGTCGCTGCTGCCCCTGCCCTACACGTTGCTGGACGATATTTGAGCCAAATCGGGCACAGGCGCTAGTCCAACATGCCCGAGCAGCTCTCCTTTTAATATCAAACCATCAAAGCTTGCGGGCCATGGCGATGTGCGCAATGCCCGCCTCTTCGTACGGCTCGCCCACCACCGTGAACCCCGCGCGGCGGTAAAAGCCCTCGGCGCTGCGCTGGGCGTGCAATTGCACTTCGGCATCGCCCCGGGCACGCGCCGCGTCCACCAGCGCATCCAGCAATTGGCGGCCCCACTGCGCACCGCGCACCGACCGGTCCACCGCCATGCGGCCGATGCGGCCCACGCCGGGTGCGTGCTGCAGCAGGCGGCCCGCAGCGACGGGCATGCCCAGCCGGTTGTACAGCACAGCGTGGCGCGCCGAGATGTCGTGCCTATCGGCTTCGACCTCGGCCGGAATGCCCTGCTCATACACAAACACATCGGTGCGTACGCGGCCGGCATCACGGCCCAGGGTGTTCCAATCGCCGGTGCGCACCTCGGCCATCTCGGCGCCCGCTTCAAAACCTTCAAAGATCGCGCGCAGTGCGGCCGGCACCGGGCGCGAGGTCTGCGTGGCCGGGTCGGCAAACACATAGACCACCTCGGCAGAGATCAGTAGCCGGTCGCCACAAAAGATGCCCGCCGTGAACAGGCACGACGAGTTGCCGATGCGCGCGCACTTCAGGCCCACGTCCAGCGTGTCGTCGAGCCGCGCCGAGGCGTGGTACTCCACCGTGGCCTTCTTCACATACATCTCGCCGCCCAGCGCCAGCATGCTCGCCTCGTACGGCAGCGCCAGCGCGCGCCAGTACTCGGACATGGCGGTATCCACGTACATGAGGTAGTGCGCATTGAACACAATCTTTTGCATGTCCACCTCGGCCCAGCGCACGCGCAGGCGGTGGAAACAACGGAAATCACTGCGTTGCATGGGTTCGTTTACTCCAGATGAAAAGCCAGCCGCAGCGCGCGGGCTGCGTCGGCATGGGCCTTGCGCGCTTCGGGGATGGCGCGGCCCATCTTGATGAATTCGTGGGTCACGCCCCGGTAGATGTCCAGGTCCACGGGCACGCCCGCCAGGCGGAGCTTGTCGGCATAGTCAACGCCTTCGTCCACCAGCGGGTCGCATTCGGCCAGGCCAATCCACGCGGGCGCCACACCCTCCACGTCCGGTGCCAGCAGCGGCGCAAAACGCCAGTCCTCGCGCTCCTCGCGGGTGGTCACGTAGTGGCCAAAGAACCAGCTGATGGCGGGCTCCTCCAGCACCAGCCCGCGCGCAAAGGTGGCGTGCGAAGGCGTGTCCTGGTGGGCTGCGCAGCCGGGGTAGATCAGCAGTTGCAGCGCCAGAGGCAGGCCTGCATCGCGCGCCAGGATGGCGTTGACCGCGGCCAGCGTGCCCCCCGCGCTGTCGCCCCCCACGGCCAAGCGCTGCGGGTCGGCACCCAGGCGCTCGGCGTTGGCAGCCAACCACTGCAGCGCATCCCACGCATCGTTGCTGGCCGTGGGAAAGCGGTGCTCCGGCGCCAGCCGGTAGTCCAGCGACACCACCATGCAACCGGCCAGACGCGCCAGCTCGCGGCACAGGATGTCGTGCGTGGCGATGTTGCCGATGGTGAAGCCGCCGCCGTGCGTGTACAGCAGCACGGGCAAGCCCTTGTCGGTGCTGGGCGCGTACAGCCGTGCGGGCAGCATGGCACCGTCGCGGGTGGGGATCTGCAGGTCTTCCACCCGCGCCAGCGCGGCTTTGGGAACTTCCAGCACGTCGGCGCCTGCCTGGTAGGCGATGCGTGCCTCCTGCGGCGTGCGTGTGTGCAGCGGCGGATGCCCGGCGCGGGCCATGCGTTCGAGCACGCTGCGCATCTGGGGGGTCAGGCGGGTGGGGTGGATGTGCAGTGCGGTCAACGGTCGGGGTCTCGGCAGAAAAGACAACGGCCCGCACGGCGGCGGGCCGATCAGGGGTGGGTTACTTGAAGCTCAGTCGCACGGGTGCCGCGCCGGGCAAGCCGTCGTAGGTGGCCGTCACCGACAAGCCAGCCTTGGGCGGCAGCAATGCGGAGAACGAGCCCAGGCTGATCAGGTCCCCCGGCTGCATGGCCAGGCCTTCCTGCGCGAGCGCACCGGCCAGCCACACCACCGCGTTGAGCGGGTGGTCCAGGATGTCGCTGCCTTTGCCGCCCCCCAGGCGCGCACCCGCGCCATCGGTCAGCGACACGTTCATGTCGGCCAAGGCCTGGAGCATGGCAAAACGCTCACCCCGGTACGCCGGCACGGCAATGGGCGCGCCCGCCACGCCCAGGCGCGCACCCACGTTGATGGCCGTCACGCCCGCGCCGTTGAGCTTGGGCGGCGCCTGCACCATCAGGTCGGGCAGCTCGATGAAGGGGATGATCTGGTCCACGGCGTCCAGCACGTCCATGGGGGTCTTGGCCTGGTTGATGGCAGCGCTTTTCACGCGCACCAGCATGTCGGCCTCGTACAGGGGGCGGGCACCGAAGGCTGCATCCACCGTGGCGCCACTGGGCAGCACCATGCCCTCGTAGAGCTTGCCCCACACGGGCTTGTCGGTGTTGAAGCGCTTTTGCACGGCGGGGTTGGTCAAGCCCGCCTTGTAGCCAATCACCTTGCCCATGCGCTGGGCCAGCAAGGCGTTGACCTTGCCGCGTGTGCAGGCGCCATCGGCGTCCGTCAGGTTCTCGGGGTTGGCGGCGGGGGTCTTGGCGACATAGTTGGCCACGAGGTCGGCGGCCTGCGCGTCGGTGAGGCACTGGGCCTGGGCGCTTGTTGTCACAGATGCGACGGCCACCAGGGCCGCCATCAGGGTTTGCTTCGTTTTCAAGGCTGTCTCCTCCTTATAAAGTGGGCTCAGAACCTTTTCAAAGGCTGGCGAGCTATCGTAATCGCTGGCACCCCCATTCACACATTCTGTTGCACCATGGCTTTCATCTACTACGTCACCCAGATCCAGTTTGAATTCGGCGCCGTCCAGCTGCTGAAGCAGGAATGCGAGCGCGTGGGCATCACCCGCCCTCTGATCGTGACGGACCCCGGCGTGAAGGCCGCCGGCGTGCTGCAGAAGGCGCTGGACGCGCTGCCCGGCATGACGGTGGCCGTGTTTGACCAGACCCCCTCCAACCCCACCGAAGCCGCTGTGCGCGCCGCCGTGGACATGTACAAGGCCCAGGGCTGCAACGGACTGATCGCCGTGGGCGGGGGCTCCGCCATCGACTGCGCCAAGGGCATCGCGATTGCGGCCACGCACGAGGGGCCGCTGACGCACTACGCCACCATCGAAGGCGGCTCGCCGCGCATCACCGACCGCGCCGCGCCGCTGATCGCCGTGCCCACCACCAGCGGCACGGGCAGCGAGGTGGCGCGCGGCGCGATCATCATCGTGGACGACCACCGCAAGCTCGGCTTCCACTCATGGAACCTGGTGCCCAAGACCGCCATCTGCGACCCCGAACTCACCCTCGGCCTGCCCCCCATGCTCACAGCAGCCACGGGCATGGACGCGATTGCGCACTGCATGGAAACCTTCATGTCCGCCGCGTTCAACCCGCCCGCTGACGGCATTGCGCTGGACGGCCTCACGCGCGGCTGGGCGAACATCGAGCAGGCCACCAAGAATGGCAGCGACCGCGATGCACGCCTGCACATGATGAGCGCCAGCATGCAGGGCGCCATGGCCTTCCAGAAGGGCCTGGGCGCCGTGCACTCGCTCAGCCACAGCCTGGGCGGCGTGAACCCGCGCCTGCACCACGGCACGCTCAACGCCATGTTCCTGCCCGCCGTGGTGCGCTTCAATGCGCAGGCGGAATCGGTGAAGAAGGAAAAGCGCCTGGAACGCATGGCCCACGCCATGGGCCTGGCCAGCGCAGGCGATATTCCCGAAGCCATCCGCGACATGAACGCCCGCCTGGGCCTGCCCACCGGCCTGGCCGCGATGGGCGTGAACGAGGCTATGTTCGACGACATCATCAAGGGTGCGATGGCCGACCACTGCCACAAGACCAACCCGCGCATCGCCACCCCCGAGGAATACCGCGACATGCTGGCCCAGTCGCTCTGAACCCAGCCGCCTCACCCTCGGTACCACCGCCGCGCACCTGAGCGTGGCGGCACATGGCAGAGAGCCAGCGCGTGCTCGTGCACTTGTCTGGCGCGCATTGCACGTGCTGGCAGCTCCGCAGTTTTACAAAACGTCACACATCAGCAACACCGCGCCGGTAGCGCGATGCAAAACCACGCTCACAACTTCTCACAAGATAGACTCGCCGCTGTCAACAATTAATTAACCATTCATTACCACTGGGGTTGTGGGGGAGGACCACCGTCAATGCGCACCGGAAATCTCACCACCTGGCTTCTGCGGGGCACCTACCCCCGGCTGTATGTGTCCATCGTGGCGATCATCCTGCTGGTCACTGGGGTGCGCTACCACTACCTGCTGGCCGCAGAAACCGACGAAGCCCTGCAGCAAGGCTCTACCGAACTGCGGCGCGCCAGCGATCCTTTGCAGCTGCGCCTGGCCGCCGTACCCGCGCCCGATGCCGACGCCGTGACCCGTATCCTGACCGAGGGGTTGGCGCAGGCAGCGCCGGTAGTGGCGTCCATCAAATGGCAGGCCGCCGACCAGCCCGCCATCGAGGTCACCGCCCTTCCCTACCCCGCCAATGCTCCGAAATGGTTCACCGATTGGCTGGACCTCTCCGCCCCTGTGCAGCAGTCCGGCCTCGCGCTGGCAGACGGCACATCGGGCCGACTGACGGTGACGGCCCACCCGCAGCCCCTGGCGGACCAGGTGTGGGCCACGGTGCTGGTACAGGCACGCATCTCGGCACTCAACATCTTCACCATCTTCTTTCTGCTGACGCTGCTGCTGCGGGCCAATGCCCGCATGCTGCAGCGCCTGGCCCAGGCCACCGACGCGTTTCGCCAGGG
>NZ_QAIM01000453.1:0-9323 GCF_003061035.1 Acidovorax sp. HMWF018 | reverse complement strand
TACCTGAGCACGCGCATGGAGGTCACCGGCACGCTCGAATCCCGTGCCATGGCCGAGACCTTCAACGACATGGCGGGCAAGGTGCAGTCCTTGGTGCTGTCCTTGCACGAAACGCAGCGCCAGCAAAGCGAGCAACTGCACTTCACCCGCCAGTTGATCGATGCCCTGCCCCTGCCCGTGTTTGTGCGCCATGCCGACGGCACCTACCTGGACGCCAACCGCGCATGGCAGCGCCTGTTCCAGTCGCAGCCAGGTGCTGACGGCGCTGCAGGTGCCAGCCTGCCGGCCGAACTGGCCCCGGAACGGTCGGCCCGCATCGCCAGCGCGCACGACAACGAGATCCGCATCCGCCCGCCCCACCAGCCCCCGCTGGACATGGCCTATTTCGAAGCGCCCTTCACCAGCACCAACGGCGAACTGGCTGGCACCATCGGCACGCTGGTGGACGTGACCGAGCGCAAGCGCGCCCAGGAAGCCCTGCGCGCTGAAAAGGAACGTGCCGAGGTCACCCTCGCCTCCATCGGCGACGGGGTCATCACCACCGACCTGGGCGGGCGCATCGAGACCATCAATGAGGCCGCACAGCTCATGACCGGGTTCACGGCCGACCAGGCGCTGGGCCGGCAGTTGGACGACGTGTTTCGTCTGTACGAAGAGCCTGCCAGCCGCACCGCCAGCGCAGCCGCCGAACGCGATACCCAGCCGGGTGGGCTGCAGCAGGCCACCTACGAGGTGCTGATCCACCGCTCGGGCGAGCGCTATGCCATCGAGTACACGGCAGCCGCCATCCGCGAAGGCAGCGGCCACGCGGCGGGCTGCGTGCTGGTATTCCGCGACGTGACCGAAACACGCAACCTGCGCCACCAGATCTCGTGGCACGCCCGCCACGACGCGCTCACCGGTCTGTACAACCGTGCGGCCCTGGCCGAAAAGCTCACACACGCCCTGTTTGTGGCCCGCAACAAGCAGCTGCTGCTGGCGGTGTGCATGCTGGACCTGGACCACTTCCAGGCCGTGAACGACACCTTTGGCCAGCGCGTGGGCGACCGTCTGCTCAAGGAAGTGGCGCGGCGCCTGGGCGCGTTCATAACGGCCCACGAAGCCGTGGCCCGCATGGGCGGCGACGAGTTTGTGCTGCTGCTGGGCGAACAGCCCGATGTGCCCGCCATCGAGGCGCGCCTGGCCGTGCTGATGCAGCAACTGGCCGCGCCCTATGCGATTGACGACCGCCTGGTGAACATCACCGTCAGCGTTGGCGTGGCCGTGTTTCCGCAAGACGACGCCAACCCCGACACCCTGCTGCGCCATGCCGACCAGGCCATGTGCCAGGCCAAGAGCTTCGGGCGCAACCAGCTGCACGTGTTCGACGTGCAACACGACCACGCCGTGCAGACCCAGCACACCCGCCAGACCCGGGTGGCCCGCGCACTGCACGCGGGCGAACTGGTGCTGCACTACCAGCCCAAGGTCAACCTGCGCACGGGCGAGATCATCGGGCTCGAAGCCCTGCTGCGCTGGCAACACCCGCAGGAGGGGCTGCTGGGCCCGCAGCACGTGCTGCCGCTGGTGGAGGACACGGACCTGCAGGTCGAACTGGGCGAATGGGTGCTGCGCCAGGCCCTGGCGCAGATGCGGGTGTGGAGCGATGCGGGCATGGGATGGGAGGTCAGCGTCAACATCGCAGCGCCCCACTTTCACCGGCCCAACTTTGTGCAGCGACTCAAGGACATCCTGCACACCTGCCCCGAGGTGTCTCCCTCGCGGCTGGAGCTGGAGATCCTGGAATCCGCCGCGCTCGAAGACATGCAGTACATGCGCCGCATGATGCAAAGCTGTCAGGCCCTGGGCGTGCGTTTTGCGCTGGACGACTTCGGCACCGGCTTTTCGTCCCTGTCCTACCTCAAGCGCCTGCCCGCCGAGACGATCAAGATCGACCAGTCCTTCGTGCGCGGCATCCTGGAGGACGGCGACGACCTTACCCTGGTCAAAGCCATCGTGGCGCTGGCGGCTGCATTCCACCGCCATGTGGTGGCCGAAGGCGTCGAAACCGCCGAGCACTGCGCCAAGCTGCTGGAGCTGGGCTGCGAGCGCGCGCAAGGTTATGGCATTGCCCGGCCCATGCCTGCGGCCGACGTGCTGCCTTGGGCCCGGGACCACGCTGCACGCCATGCTGCCCGGGCGGTGCAAGAGGCGGCACGTCGCCCTGCCTCGAACTGAGAAACCTTCGGCCAGCGCAGGAGACCCAATGAGCCCCAGAGGCGCGTCCGCCCTGGCGGCCTACAGCGGCTGCACCGCACCCATGTCAGGCCGCTCCAGCCACTCGCGCCACTCGTCCACCAGCTGCTGGCTGGCACGCGTGGCCGCGAGCCACGCCTGGGCCCGGGCACGGCTGTCCGTGCCGTAGTGGGTGAAGTCGTTGCGGTCGGGCAGCTTGGCATTGGGCAAGCGGCGCACCCAGTCCGGGTCGGGCGACAGCACCACCATGTTGTCGAGCGCCGACGTGGCCTTGTGGCGCCACTTCAGCCCCTTGTCCAGCCAGCCCGGCACCACGCGGTGCTGGAAGTGGGGGTAGAGCACGAGGCCGCCAGCACCCGCGCGCAGCGGCTCGGCCGCAATTTTTGAGCCCTTTCCGCTGGGAGCGCTAGTGCTTATTGCCTGAGCAGCTATCAATTCAGAAGCAACACCATTCGGCAAGCCATAGGCAAGATGCAGGTGGTAGTCGGTGATGCCGCCGTCCCAGTACGCACCCCGCGGGGCGCCCGGGATGTTGTGCACGGCCTGCAAGACAAACGGGATCGAACAGCTGGCCTGCAGCGCCTGCATGAAATTGTCTGCGTTCAGCCCCACCTGCCGGGTGCGGTAGTCGGTCGTGGCAAAAGGCAGTGCCGCACCCGATGAGGAAAACACCACCCGCTCCAGCCAGGCCCCCATCGCCTTGCGGTGCACGGTGTTGGTCACAAACGCCCCCAGATACCCCAGCGGCGTGCCCAGCGCATGCTCGCGCCCCAGCACATGGCGGCCCCGGGACGTGACGATGTGCAGGCGGTAGCGGGGGTGGCTGAGCACTTCCTGCACCCGCCCGCCGTAGAAGGCCTCCAGGTTCTGGCCGAACCGCTCACTCACATGGGCGGCCGTGGGGCGCTTTTTGCCGGGTGGCAGCTCGTAGTCCTGGTGGATGTAGTCGTGCTCCAGCCGCTCAAAAGCCGCCACCGATTGCTGCAGGCAGGCCGTGGCCATACGCCAGGCGCCAATCGAGGCGCCCACCAGGTGCACTGGCTGATCGGAGCGCGGCAGCCACTCCCCAAAAATGAACCGGTCCATCGGCCCCAGGATCAGTCCCTTGGGACCGCCAGCCGCTGCCGGGATTACGCCCACGTCAGCGGGCCGCAGGCCCTGATGTTCCAGGTGTTGGCGGGCGCGGGGGCCAGCATGGATGCGCAGTGCTTTCATGGCGCTGATTGTCGCAAACCGCTGCGGTGAGACGGCCCCCATGGACATCGGCCGGTGGCTGCCCCTCCATGCAACCCCCGCTACGCTGGCGCAGGGCAACTAGACGATGAAGTCCGCCGCCGCATCCGGTCGGGCGGTCCAGTCGATGGGGTCTTGCTGCAGCACCATGTCGATGTCGAGCCCCAGGGCCAGCCCCACTTCGCCAGGGAAGGACACGGCCAGCTCTTTTTCGTTCAGCTCCGCCTCGCGGGCGCGGGCGCGCCAGGCAGCCAGGTGGATGACGCCCGCCAGGGGTTCGTAGACCTTGTTGTCAAACGGTGCGTGCTGGTGCTGCAGGGCGTCAATCACCACCTCGGGCAGTTGCCAGCGGCGCGCGCAGCCCGCCGTGACCTGGCCGTAGCTGTAGCCAAAGATGCGTTGCTCGATCTTGTCGCGGCGCAGGTCAAACGGGGCTACCAGGGTGTTGACCGACTGGGCCTTCTCGGGGTCCGCCAGATGGATCACCAGCTCGCCCAATGCATGCAGCAAACCGGCGGTATAGGCTGCGATCTGGTTGTGGTGGACGATGCCAGCGAGCGACCGCGCGAGCTTGGCCGTGTTGAGGCTGTAGCGCCAGAACTGCTGCATGTTCACCCCGGGCACCGAGCGCGACGTGGTGCCCAGCGGCGCCGACGTGACCAGCGTGCGCAGCTGTGCGGTGCCCAGCAGCGCCAGCGCCTCGGGGATGCCCGCGATCTGCCCGGGCAGCTGGAAGGTGGGGGAATTGGCCAGTTCCAGCAAACGAGCCGCGAGGGCCGGATCGGTGCCAAACAGCTGGTTCAGGCGCCGCAAGCTGGGTTCGTTCTGGGCCAGCTCGCTCATCAGCAGCGCCACGGCGCGCGGAAGGCTGGGCAGTGCCACAGGTTGGGCCAGCAGTGCGTTCAACTCCATGGGGTACGGCGCCGGTGGTTGGTTCAGGTGCTGGCGATTATGGGCCCCTGCACGGCCAAAAAACCACCGGCGGCACAGCCGGCTGCGTCAGCGGCCTTTAGCCTGTTGCAACTTCGCAAATGCGGACGCCATGGCCGACTGCTGCACAGGCTCGGGCCCACGGCGCTGGGGTTGCGCGTAGCCACGGCCTGCGCCCTCAAAGCGGTTGTCACGGGGTGCGCCCCGGTCGCCGCCCTGGCGCGGTGGCGCGGCATCCAGCTTCATCGACAGGCCGATGCGCTTGCGCTCCACGTCCACCTCCATGACCTTGACCTTGACGATGTCGCCGGTCTTGACCACCTCGCGCGCATCGTTCACGAACTTGTGCGCCAGCTGGCTCACATGCACCAAGCCGTCCTGGTGCACGCCCAGGTCGATGAAAGCGCCAAACTGGGCCACGTTGCTCACCGTGCCCTCCAGGATCATGCCTTCCTTGAGGTCCTTGATGTCTTCCACGCCGTCGTTGAAGCGCGCCACCTTGAAGTCGGGGCGCGGGTCGCGGCCGGGCTTCTCCAGCTCGGCCAGGATGTCCTTGACAGTGATCACGCCAAACTTCTCGTTGGCAAACAGCTCCGGCTTCAGAGTCTTGAGCATGTCGGCACGGCCCATGATCTCGGCCACCGGCTTGCCAGTCTTTTCCATGATCTGCTCGACCACCGGGTAGGTCTCGGGGTGCACCCCCGTCATGTCCAGCGGGTTATCACCACCGCGAATGCGTAAGAAGCCCGCGCTCTGCTCAAAGGTCTTGGCACCGAGCCCGGCCACGTCCATGAGCTGCTTGCGGCTCTTGAAAGCACCATTGGCCTCGCGCCAGCGCACCACGGCCTTGGCCACACTGCCCGACAGGCCCGACACGCGGCTGAGCAGCGGCACGCTGGCCGTGTTCAGGTCTACACCCACCGAGTTCACGCAGTCTTCCACCACCGTGCCCAGCGTGCGGGCCAGCTCGCTCTGATTCACGTCGTGCTGGTACTGGCCCACGCCGATGCTCTTGGGGTCGATCTTCACCAGCTCGGCCAGCGGGTCTTGCAGGCGTCGGGCGATGGAGGCCGCACCGCGCAGGCTCACGTCCACATCGGGCATTTCTTGCGACGCATATTCGCTGGCGGAATACACCGAAGCCCCCGCCTCGCTCACCACCACCTTCTCGATGGCGCGGTCGGCCTTGGCGGCCATCTTGATCAAGTCAGCCGCAAGCTTGTCCGTCTCGCGGCTGGCCGTGCCGTTGCCAATCGCAATCAGGTTCACACCGTGTTTTTCCACCAGCTTGGCAAGGGTGAACAGCGAGCCGTCCCAGTCGCGCTTGGGCTCGTGCGGATACACGGTGGCCGTCTCCACCAGCTTGCCCGTGGCATCCACCACGGCCACCTTCACGCCCGTACGGATGCCCGGGTCCAGCCCCATCACCACGCGCGGGCCGGCCGGTGCGGCCAGCAGCAGGTCGCGCAAGTTGTCGGCAAACACCTTGATCGCCACCTTCTCGGCCTCGTCGCGCAGGCGGGCGAACAGGTCGCGCTCGGTCGAGAGGCTGAGCTTCACGCGCCAGGTCCAGGCCACGCACTTGCGGATCAGGTCATCGGCCTTGCGGCCCTGGTGGCTCCAGCCCAGGTGCAGGGCGATCTTGCCTTCGGCGATGCTGGGCTTGCCGGGTTCGGGCTCCACCGGCAGCACCAGCTTGGCCTCGAGAATCTCCAGCCCCCGGCCCCGGAACACGGCCAGCGCCCGGTGCGAAGGCACGCGGCCAATGGGCTCGTCGTACTCAAAGTAATCGCGGAACTTGGAGACCTCGGGGTCGTTCTCGTTCTTGCTGTCCACCTTCTTGCTGCGCAGCAGGCCTTCGGCCCACAGCCACTCACGCAGGTTCTGCACCAGCGCCGGGTCTTCGGCCCAGCGCTCGCTGAGGATGTCGCGCACACCATCCAGCACAGCGGGCACGGTAGAGAAATCGGCACCGGGCTTGCCGTCATCCAGCACTTCGGGGGGCTTGGTGAACGCCGCAGCTTCGACGGCGGGGTCCAGTGTGGGGTCGGCAAACAGCTTGTCGGCCAGCGGTTCGATGCCGAACTCGCGGGCGATCTGGCCCTTGGTGCGGCGCTTTTGCTTGAACGGCAGGTAGATGTCTTCCAGCTCCTGCTTGGTCGGGGCGGCCGCAATGGCGGCACGCAGTGCATCGGTGAGCTTGCCCTGCTCGTCAATCGCCTTGAGCACGGCCACGCGGCGGTCTTCCAGCTCGCGCAGATAGGACAGGCGCGCCTCCAGTTCGCGCAGCTGAATGTCGTCCAGCCCGCCCGTCACTTCCTTGCGATAGCGCGCAATGAAGGGTACCGTGGCACCGCCATCCAGCAGCTCCACCGCTGCGCGCACCTGTTGTTCACTGACTTTGATTTCTGCGGCCAACTGCCGAACGATCTGCTGCATGGGTGGGGCGGACTCTCTGAGACTCGGTCAAACAAAAATGCGAAGCGCGCGAGTTTGCCACAGGCAGTTTTGGCAGCCCTTAGACCGCTCGACGGATTGTTCCCAATACTGGAACAGTTAGTTTGCGACTGGGTGGTTTTTCTCTGAACACCATCGGCGTACAGTTCATCCCATCGATGAGCCGAACCCGCAAGGCGACTCACCGAACCCGGTTCAGGAATGGTTTTTGACCCGGCTTTTTTGAGACGCTTTTTTAGCTTTTAAGGATTTTCATCATGAACAAGACCGCCCGTTTCCTCTCCGTCGCCGCTGTTGCCGCTTTCGCCGCTTTTGGCGCCCATGCCGATGAAGCCGATGGCTCGCAATTTGCCCTGAAGTTCGACACGAACCGCACCCGCGCTGAAGTGCAAGCCGAAGCTGTAGTGGAAGCCAAGACCCACAACATGGAACCCGCAGGCTCGCGTGTGGTGACCTACCAATCCACCGCTGACCGCGCTGCCGTGCGTGCACAGGCTGCCGAAGCCGTGCGCACCGGCCAGATCCCTTCGGGCGAATTCAGCGCCATGTAATTTGGCAGATCAACTGTTGAGATTGGTTGAAAGCAGTTGCGGGACTTCCCATGGCAGTGGCACTTCGCGCGGTGCGGGTGCTGCTGCCATGGGGAGTGTTAACTGAACCGCAGGGGCGGGCAGGCAAAAAGGGCTCCCTCTGGGAGCCCTTTTTGTTGTTGGGCCGCATGGACTTGCGGGTGGCCACACGCTCGGCACGGTCAGCCCTTCATAGAATGAAGGACTGTTCGCACGCCGCTTCATGTCCCTCCCACCTTTCCCCATCCGTACCGAATGCCCCCCTGGCACCTGCGTGTGCGACCGGGAGGCGTTGCTGCAAGCACCGGGGGGAGATCTGCGCATCCTGATGCTCACGCGCAGCGAAGAAAAGAAGATGCTGGAGCGCCTGGAGAACCTGGGCAGTCTTGCCGACCTGCGCAGGATGCAGGAGCGCATGGAGCAGCAACTGGGCATCCGCCTGTCCATCACCCAAAGCCCGAACGAGGTGCGCAGCCTGCGGGGCATTGCGATCCTGGTGCACGAACAGCCGGGCCTGTGCCGCAAGACACGGCAGGCCATCCCGGCTGCCATCAAGAAAAGCATGGACACCCACCCCCAGATCACGTTTGACCTGCTGGACGAGAGCGGGCTGTTTGGCGGCGTGTAACGCAACCTGCCCCGCCGTACCGCACCAAACCGCCCCACCGCAGCGCATGCAAGACGATCTTTTTGGCGACACGCTGCCCAAGCCCCCGTCGGCAGACATGCCGGCCAACGGGCCATCGGCACCATCACCCACGCAAGGCACTGAGTCCACGGCACGGCGTATGCGGTCTGGCACGGTGGCCCCGATTGTTCCGGACGATGCTCTGGAAGCCTTGGCTGCTGCCCTGCCCCCACAGCTTCGCCTGGGGACATCCAGCTGGACCTACCCCGGCTGGAAAGGCCTGGTGTGGGAGGGCGAGCATTCCGACACGCAGCTGTCCAAACAGGGGCTGGCCGTGTACGCCCAGCACCCGCTGATGCGCACGGTGAGCATCGACCGCAGCTTCTACCGGCCGCTCACGGTGAGCCAATACGAGCGCTATGCGTCGCAAGTTCCCGACGACTTCCGGTTTGTGGTCAAGGCGCCCAGCGTGGTGACGGATGCACTGGTGCGCAGCGAAGACGGACGCGGCCGCCAGCCCAACCCGGCGTTCCTCAGCCCCGAGCTGGCCCGCAGCGAATGTGTGGAGCCGGCGCTCCAGGGCCTGGGCCACAAGCTGGGCGCGCTGGTATTCCAGCTCAGCCCCCTGCCGCTGGCGCAGCTCGATCGCATGCCCGCCTTGCTGGATCGCCTGCGTGCCATGCTGCTGGCCCTGCCCCCGCTGGCACCACTGGCGCCCGATGGGGTGATTGCCGTGGAGGTGCGCGACCCCGAGTGGCTGACGCCCGACTTTGCGGCCGTGCTGCGTGAAGCGGGCGCCACCTATTGCCTGGGGCTGCATGCCAAGATGCCGCCGCTCCACGACCAACTGCCCTTGCTGCGTGCGCTGTGGCCCGGCCCGCTGGTGTGCCGCTGGAACCTGAACCCTGTGCACGGCCCGTACGGCTATGAAGACGCCGAGCGGATGTACGAACCCTACGACCGCCTGCACCACCCGGACCTGGACACCCGGGCGGCACTGGCCGCAGTGATCGCAGGCATCACAGGCCGTGGACAGAACGCCTTCGTGACCATCAGCAACCATGCCGAAGGCTGTGCGCCGCTCACGGTGCGGGGCGTGGCGGAAGAATTCGCTCGGCTGGCGGCCAGGTAAAACCCGACCCACCCCGCTTTATTGCCCCGGCGCCTGCTCGATGCGGTTGCGGCCGCCTTGCTTGGCTCGGTACATCGCGCGGTCCGCGCGTCGTACCAGCTCTTCGGCCAGCTGCTCGCGCTGTGGCGCCATGGTGGCC
>NZ_QAIM01000452.1:5109-13978 GCF_003061035.1 Acidovorax sp. HMWF018 | reverse complement strand
GGTACACCACAGCCGGGTACTCCAGCGCCGCCCGCCCCGACACCGACTACGCCACCGCCACCCACGCGGCCTACGGCACCGCCGGTGACAACGGCACCGCCGCCTGCCACGACGGCGCCACCGCCACCGACGGTGCGGCCGCCCATCGTGTTCATCCCGGTCCTGCCCATCATCCTGCGCCCGCCACCTCCGCCGCCACCGCCTGTCATCAGGTAGCAGAAAGGGGCCTCAATACTCCACCGACACGTGCGTGCGTCGGTGGAGGGTTAACTTTCAGAGCTTGTAAAACGCCCGGATCAGGTCCCAAGCCTCCTGTGGGTCATCGGTGTAGTGAAACAGGTTGAGGTCCTGCGCGGAGATCGTGCCTTCTTCCACCAGCACGTCGAAGTTGATGAGGCGCTTCCAGTAGTCGGTGCCGAACAACACGATGGGTACAGGCTTGGCCTTTTTGGTCTGGACGAGGGTCAGCACTTCAAACAGCTCGTCCAGCGTGCCAAAGCCGCCAGGAAAGGCCACCAGCGCCTTGGCGCGCATCATGAAATGCATCTTGCGCAGCGCGAAGTAGTGGAACTTGAAGGACAACGAGGGCGATATGAAGCGGTTGCCGCTTTGCTCGTGGGGCAGGGCGATGTTCAGGCCCACGTTCAGTGCACCCGCATCATGGGCGCCCCGGTTGGCGGCCTCCATGATGCCTGGGCCGCCGCCGGTGCAGATGTAGATGCGGTCGGCAGGGCGCTGGCGTTCGCTGTAGTCGGCCACCAGTTTGGCGAACTGGCGGGCCAGGTCGTAATAGCCCGCGTTTCGCACGGCCAGGCGCGCGCGGCGCACGCGTTCAGCGTCACCACTGGCTTCGGCCTCGGCCAGCTGTGCTGCGGCTTCGTCGGGTGCGACAAAGCGCGCGCTGCCATACACCACCACGGTGCTTTCAATACCTTGTTCGGCCTGGCCCAGGTCGGGCTTGAGCATTTCGAGCTGAAAGCGGATGCCCCGGGTTTCGCGGCGAAACATGAATTCGGGGTCAGCAAAGGCCATGCGGTTGGCATCGGCCTGCAGGGGGTTGCCGTTGTGGGCGTGGTTGTGCAGCTCGGCCCAGGCATCGGCCAGGCGGCGTTCGTTGAGTTGGGTGTTGGATTCCATGAGGGGCTCGCGTATCGGTAGGTGAACTGAGAAGAGAGGGGCGGCACCGGCAGCAGCGGGTGGGGGCCCATGCAGTGTGGCGTGAATGAATGACGAAATGACGTGCTAGTGCAGGAACATCAAGCGCGTGATGCTATGAAATACGAAGCAGTTTGCATGCCAAGCACCGTGAGGCCCAGCGAGCCCAGCAGGTGCAGTGCTGTGGTGCCAAGCGCCAGGGCATAGCGCTGCACCATCAGCATCTCAACGACTTCGGCAGAGAAGCTGGAAAACGTGGTGAGTGCGCCCAGAAACCCGGTGACCAGCGCCAGCCGCCACACGGGGTCGAGTTGGGGCATGGCGTGGAACACTGCGACACACACACCGATGAGGTAGCCACCCACCAGATTGGCGGCCACCGTGCCCCAGGGAATGAGGCCCCCGGGGCTGAGCCACAGACCCAGGCGCCAGCGCGCCAGTGCGCCCACACAGGCGCCGATGCAGATGGCAAGAACGTTCAACATCGGGCCATTGTCGCCGGATTTTTGGAGCGTCGGACTGGCTCCTCTCCATCCCTCAAAACGCCAAGCGGGGCGTCCCCGGTGGGGGCGCCCCGCTTGGCTGTGCCTGCTGGCGGCAGGTGCGTTCAGCGCGCCGACATCTGCTGCGGCAGCCAGGTCACGATGCCGGGGAAGACATAGATCAACGCCACGGCGCCACACATCAGGAAGAACATGGGCATGGCCACCTTGGCGATCCAGGGCAGCTGGCGGCCTGTCATGCCCTGCAGCACAAACAGGTTGAAGCCCACGGGCGGCGTGATCTGCGCCATCTCCACCACCAGCACGATGAAGATGCCGAACCAGATGGTGTCGATGCCGGCCGCCTGCACCGTGGGCATGAGCACGCCCATGGTCAGTACCACCATCGAGATGCCGTCCAGAAAGCAGCCCAGGATGATGTAGAAAACCGCCAGCGCCACGATGAGCTGCGCCTGGTTCAAGCCCAGCGACGCGATCCATTCCGCCAGGTGGCGTGGCAAGCCGATGTAGCCCATGGCCAGCGTGAGGAACGCAGCGCCTGCGAGGATCAGCGCGATCATGCAGTACAGGCGCGTGGCGCCCATCAGCGAGTCCTTGAATGTGCCCCAGGTCATCGAGCCCTGCACGGCAGACAGCACCAGCGAGCCGACCACGCCCACGGCCGCGGCCTCGGTGGCGGTGGCAAAGCCGGTGTAGATGGAACCCAGTACCGCCGCGATCAGCAGCACCACGGGGATCAGGCTGCGCGACTCCGACAGCTTTTGCATGAAGCTCATGCGCACATCGGCGGCGGGCACCTGTTCGGGGTGGCGCAATGCCCACAGCATGATGTAGCCCGAGAACAGCGCCGCCAGCAGGATGCCCGGCAGCACACCCGCAATGAACAGCTGCGAGATCGACACCTCGGCCGACACGCCGTACACGATCATGATGATGGACGGCGGGATCAATAGGCCCAGCGTGCTGGCACCGGCCAGCGTGCCCACCACCATGTGCTCGGGGTAGCCGCGGCGCGTCAGCTCGGGCAGCGTCATCTTGCCGATGGTTGCGCAGGTGGCGGCGCTGGACCCCGACACGGCGGCAAAGATGGTGCAGCCCACCACGTTGGTATGCAGCAACCGGCCCGGCAGCGCCTGGACCCACGGGGCCAGGCCCTTGAACATGTCTTGCGACAAACGGGTGCGGAACAGGATTTCGCCCATCCAGATGAACAGAGGCAGGGCGGTGAGGGTCCAGCTGGAGGCGCTGCCCCAGATGGTCACGGCCATCGCATCGCCCGCCGGGCGGGCGGAGAACAGCTGCATGGCGATCCAGGCGACGCCGGAGAGGGTGAGCCCGATCCATACGCCGCTGCCCAGGATCAGGAACAGTGACAGTACGAGCAGGCCGGTTATGGCGAGATCACTCATGGTAGGTCGTGCCGGGTTTATTCATTGCGCAATGCTTCGCCGGAGGAGGCATCCACACGCTTGCCCATCATCTCCAGCACCAGCTCGTCCAGGAACGCGATCGCCAGAATCACCGTGCCCAAGGCCATGGCGATCTGCGGAATCCACAGGGGCGTGGCGTCGCTGCTGGTGGAGATGTCGTGAAACTCGTGCGACTGCCAGGCCAGCTTGCAGCTGTACACCGCGAACAGTACGGCCAGCAGAGTGGCAATGGCCAAAGCCCAGATCTCGAACGCCTTCTTGGCGCCGCCCTTCAGAAAGTTGAGCAGCAGCGTGACGCGGATGTGCTCGCCGCGCTTCAAGGTGTGGGCGAGCGCCAGGAAGCCCGATGCGGCCATCAGATAGCCCGCATAGGCATCCGTGCCCGGCACGTGGAAGTGGAACTGGCGGCTGGCGATGGACAGCAGCACCATCCCCAACAAGCCGACCATGAAAAGCGCCGCCAAGGCGGCGGCGCTGTCGTACAGAAAGTCCAGCAGACGACGCATGTGCGTGGGCGCCTGGGCTTACTTGCGGTAGGCGTCGATGAGCGCCTTGCCTTCGGGGCCGGCCTTGTCCAGCCATTCCTTGAGCATGGTGTCACCCACCTTGGCCATGTCGGCCTTCAGGGCAGCCGGTGGGGCCACCACGTCCATGCCATTGGCCTTGAGCTTGGCGACGGTATCGGTGTTGACTTTGGCACTGTTGGCCCAGCCGCGTGCTTCGGCGTCGGCACCGGCCTTCAGCAGCGCGTCCTGGCTAGGCTTGTCGAGGGCGTCAAACGCCTTCTTGTTCACCAGCACGGCGTTCTTGGGCAGCCAGGCCTGGGTGTCGTAGTAGAACTTGAGGTGTTCGTACAGCTTGCTGTCCACACCGGTGGCGCCCGAGGTCATCGTCGATTCGACCACGCCCGTGGCCAGGGCCTGCGAGAACTCCGCAGCCTGCACCGTCACGGGCTGGGCGCCGACCAGCTCGGCAATGCGCGCGGTGGCAGGGCTGTAGGCGCGCCACTTGATGCCCTTGAGGTCGGCGGCGGAGGCCAGCGGCTTCTTGGTGTAGATGCCTTGTGGAGGCCAAGCCACGGCGTACAGCAACATCATTCCCTGCTCAGCCAGCTTCTTTTCCAGGAAGGGCTTTTGGGCCGCGTAGAGTTTCTTGGAGGCGTCGTAGCTGTCGGCCAGGAAGGGCAGGCCATCCACGCCAAACAGCTGCCACTCGTTCTGGAAGTTGGCCAGCAGGATCTCGCCCATCTGCGCCTGGCCGCCTTGCACCGCGCGCTTGATTTCAGGGGCCTTGAACAGCGCGGCGTTGGCATGCACCGTGATCTTGAGCTTGCCGCCCGTGGCCTTGTCCACATCGCTGGCCAGCTGCACCATGTTTTCGGTGTGGAAGTTGGTGGCGGGGTAGGCGGCGGCCAGGTCCCACTTGGTCTGGGCGAATGCCGAGGTGGCAGACAGGCCCGCAGCCAGTGTCAGGGCGAGTGCGGTCACGGGGAAGATTCGACGCTTCATGGATATTGCTCCGCAGGGTTGTATGTACAAGGTTGGATGTAACAAATCACTGTATCGGAAGCCGATCCGATTGCGATAGGTGTTTTGCCTAAACGCTGACAAATTGCCAACAAATTACCATCGACTTGCCTACAATGCCCCATGCATATCCCGTGCCAATGACAGAACCCGCAGGCCTGAACCCGCCATGAAATCTGACGCCAAGCCCAAGGCCAAAACCGACTCCGGTCCCATCGTGTCGTCGGCGCATCTGGTGTCGGCGCAGAGTGCAGAGATGAGCGAGTTCGAGTTCGGCCTCATCGTGGCGGGCAACGCGTTCCACCGCTGGGTGGTGCACTGCATGGCGGCGGCGGGCCTCAAGGACCTGACGCCGCTCGACGTGGTGGTGCTGCACCACGTCACGCACCGTGCACGCGACAAGCGACTGGCCGACATCTGCTTCATCATGAACGTGGAAGACACGCACCTGGTGAACTACTCGCTCAAAAAGCTGCAGACCCTGGGCGTGGTCGCCTCGCAGAAGAACGGCAAGGAAGTCACCTACGCCGCCACCGACACCGGCCGCGCCTATGTGCAGCGCTACCGCGAGATCCGCGAGAGCTGCCTCATCGATGCCTTGAATGCCGATGACGCGCTCAACCGCGACATCGGCGAACTGGCCCGTTTGCTGCGTGTGCTCTCGGGCATGTATGACCAGGCAGCGCGCTCCGCAGCGTCGCTGTGACAACCTGCCCCTGGTTTCTGGTTTTTTGAATGAAATGCAGCTGTAGCGCAGGTAGTGAATGCGCTGGCAGCTATTGATTAGATAGCATCATCATGTCCCAACAAGTTTCTCCTTTGTCCCGCTGGCAGTTCTGGATCGACCGGGGCGGCACCTTCACCGACGTGGTGGGAAAGCGCCCGGACGGCACCTTGGTCACGCACAAGCTGCTGTCGGAGAACCCCGAGCAGTACAAGGACGCGGCGGTGGCCGGCATCCGCCACCTGCTGGGCTTGCAGCCGGGCGAGCCGGTGACGCCCGCGCTGGTGGAGTGCGTGAAGATGGGCACTACCGTGGCCACCAACGCCCTGCTGGAGCGCAAGGGCGAGCCCACGCTGCTCATCACCACCAAGGGCTTCAAGGACGCGCTGCGCATTGCGTACCAGAACCGCCCCCGTTTGTTTGACCGCCACATCGTGCTGCCCGAGCTGCTGTACGAGCGCGTGATCGAGGCGCAGGAGCGCATGGGTGCACAGGGCGAAGTGATCGAGCCGCTGGACGAAGCCCACCTGAAGGAACGCCTGTGGGCGGCCTACGACGCGGGCCTGCGCAGCGCGGCCATCGTGTTCATGCACGGCTACCGCTACACCGCACACGAAGAAGCCGCCGCCCGCATCGCGCGCGAAATCGGCTTTACGCAGGTGAGCGCATCGCATGCCACCAGCCCCATGATGAAGCTGGTGAGCCGGGGCGACACCACGGTGGTGGATGCGTACCTGTCGCCCATCCTGCGCCGCTATGTGGACCAGGTGGCGAGCGAAATGCCGGGCGTGAAGCTGTTCTTCATGCAATCGTCGGGCGGCCTCACGGATGCGCAGGTGTTCCAGGGCAAGGACGCGATCCTGAGCGGCCCTGCAGGCGGCATCGTCGGCATGGCGCGCACCGCTGGGTTGGCAGGCCACGACAAGGTCATCGGCTTTGATATGGGTGGCACCAGCACCGACGTGAGCCACCACGCGGGCGAGTTCGAGCGCGAGTTCGAGACCCAGGTGGCGGGCGTGCGCATGCGCGCGCCCATGATGAGCATCCATACCGTGGCAGCCGGGGGCGGCTCCATCCTCGGCTTTGATGGCGCACGCTTCCGCGTGGGCCCCGAAAGCGCGGGCGCCAACCCTGGCCCCGCCAGCTACCGCCGTGGCGGCCCGCTGGCCGTGACGGATGCGAACGTGATGGTGGGCAAGATCCAGCCTGCACATTTCCCCAAGGTGTTTGGCCACGCGGCCAACGAGGCGCTGGATGGCGATGCGGTGGCGCAGAAGTTTGAAGGCCTCGCCACACAGACCGGACGCAAGGCCGAAGACGTAGCCCATGGCTTCATTCAGATCGCCGTGCAGCAGATGGCCAATGCCATCAAGAAGATCAGCGTGGCGCGCGGCTACGACGTGACGCGCTACACGCTGCAGTGTTTTGGCGGCGCAGGCGGCCAGCATGCGTGTTTGGTTGCCGATGCCCTGGGCATGACGCGCGTGTTTGTGCACCCGTTGGCGGGGGTACTCAGCGCCTACGGCATGGGCCTGGCGGATCAGAACGTGATCCGCGAACAGGCGGTGGAAACCAAGCTCGTGCCGGACGCGTTGCCCGGCATCGAGGCCACGCTGGAGCAACTGGCCACCACCGCGCGCACCGAGCT
This sequence comes from Acidovorax sp. HMWF018, assembly GCF_003061035.1. Classification (NCBI taxonomy): domain Bacteria; kingdom Pseudomonadati; phylum Pseudomonadota; class Betaproteobacteria; order Burkholderiales; family Comamonadaceae; genus Acidovorax; species Acidovorax sp. HMWF018. The sequence goes on along the minus strand of NZ_QAIM01000452.1, from coordinate 6,992 downwards.
GGAGCGCCAGCAGGTGGGCGCGGGCACTGCTGTGGTGCACCGCCGCGTGCATGTGCGCTATGAGGGCAGCGACTCCGCGCTCATCGTGCCATTCGGCTCGCTGGCCGAAATCACCGCCGCGTTCGAGAACGCCTACCGCCAGCGTTTTGCCTTCCTCATGCAGGGCAAGGGCCTGGTGGTGGAGGCTGTGTCGGTCGAGGCCGTGGTGCCCGGCGATGCCCCCGTGGAGCCACGCCACACGCTGCAGCCCGCGCGCGAGGTGCCGCGCCGCAGCACCGTGCGCATGTACACCGGTGGCATCGATGGCGTGCCTGCATGGCACGACGCAGCCCTGGTGGTGCGCGAGGATTTGCGCCCCGGCGACGTGATCCCTGGCCCGGCCATCATTGCCGAGAAGAACGCCACCACCATCGTGGAGCCCGGCTGGGAAGCAGCACTGACCGATCTGGACCACCTGCTGCTCAACCGCCGTGTGGCGCGCGCCGTGCAACATGCCGTGGGCACCACGGTGGACCCGGTGCTGCTGGAGGTGTTCAACAACCTGTTCATGAACATTGCCGAGCAGATGGGGCTGCAGCTGCAGAATACGGCGTACTCGGTGAACATCAAGGAGCGGCTCGATTTCAGCTGCGCGCTGTTTGACACCGCAGGCAATCTGATCGCCAACGCGCCCCACATGCCCGTGCACCTGGGCAGCATGGGCGAGAGCATCAAGACCGTGATCCGTGAAAATGCGGGCCGCATGCAGCCCGGCGATGTGTTCGTGCTCAACGACCCATACCACGGCGGCACGCACCTGCCGGACATCACAGTCATCACGCCGGTCTACATCGCCAACGAGGCCGAGCCCACGTTCTATGTGGGCAGCCGGGGCCACCACGCCGATGTGGGCGGCACCACGCCGGGCTCCATGCCGCCGTTCTCCACGCGCATTGAAGAAGAGGGCGTCCAGATCAACAACGTGAAGCTGGTGGAACGCGGCGTGCTGCGCGAGGCGGAGATGATTGCGCTGCTGGAAAGCGGCGAATATCCATCCCGCAACCCGCAGCAGAACATGGCCGACCTGCGCGCGCAGATCGCCGCCAACGAAAAGGGCCAGCAGGAGCTGCGCCGCATGGTGGCCGAGTTTGGGCTGGACGTGGTGCAGGCCTACATGCGCCATGTGCAGGACAACGCCGAAGAGTCCGTGCGCCGTGTCATCACACGGCTCAAGGATGGTGCGTTCACGCTGCCTCTGGACAACGGCGCGCAGATCAGCGTGGCCGTGAAGGTGGATGCAGCGAGCCGCAGCGCCACCATCGACTTCACCGGCACCAGCCCACAGCAGACGAACAACTTCAACGCGCCCACGGCGGTGTGCATGGCGGCGGTGCTGTATGTGTTCCGCACGCTGGTGGATGACGATATTCCGCTGAATGCCGGGTGCCTCAAGCCGCTCAACGTCATCATCCCGCCGGGCAGCATGCTCAACCCCAATCCGCCAGCCTCGGTGGTGGCGGGCAATGTGGAGACCTCCACCTGCATCACCAATGCGCTGTATGGCGCGCTGGGCCTGATGGCGGCGGGGCAGTGCACCATGAACAACTTCACCTTTGGCAGCACGCGCTACCAGTACTACGAGACGATCTCGGGGGGCAGCGGCGCGGGTGGGGTGTGGGATGCGAATGGGCAACTGGCGGGCGGTTTTGACGGCACCAGCGTCGTGCAATGCCACATGACCAATTCGCGCCTCACGGACCCGGAGGTGCTGGAGTTCCGCTTTCCGGTGCGGCTGGAGGGCTACGAGATCCGCAAGGGCTCGGGCGGTGCGGGGCAGTACAAAGGTGGTGATGGCGGCATTCGCCGCGTGCGCTTCCTCGAACCGATGACGGCCAGCATCTTGT
>NZ_QAIM01000452.1:1138-5056 GCF_003061035.1 Acidovorax sp. HMWF018 | reverse complement strand
GGTGGTGCGCAGCGATGGCCGGGTGGAGCTGCTGGACCACATTGGCCAGGCCGAGATGGCGCCGGGCGATGTGTTCGAGATCCACACCCCCGGCGGTGGCGGGTTTGGCGTGCCAGGGGCGAAATAAGAGCCGAAAATGCCGTAAGCGCATGTTTTATATGCGCCAGCAGCTATTAAATCAGGAGTGGTTGATCAGGCGTCTTTGACTTCCGTGTTCACACCCACCTTGGGTTGGCTCAGGCTGGGCGGCACGTCGCGCCCGGCCTGCCGTGCGCGGAACAGCGCCGCGCGCATGAGAAAGATCGACATCACCGGCACCGTGATCGCCACGAACACGGCGATCAGCAGCGCATGCAGCGCCAGGCTGCGGTCGGCCACCGAGAAGTACAGCACGGTGCCGTGCATGATCAGCCAGCAGCCCAGCGTGGCAATGATGGAGGGCGCGTGCACCCGTTCAAAAAAGGTCGGCAGGCGCAGCAAGCCGATGGAGCCCAGCAGGGCCAGCGCGGCACCAGCCAGCACCAGCACGGCAACGATGATTTCCAGCCACAGCGGAAGAACAGCGGTGGCGGTGGTGGCGGCTTCGGTCATTCGATCACCTCACCGCGCAGCAAAAACTTGGCCATGGCCATGGAGCCGACAAAGCTGAACAGCGCCAGCAGCAGCGCCGCCTCAAAATAGTTCTTGCTGCCATACAGCAGGCCCAGCACCAGCATCACAAGCATGCCGCTCAAGTACATGCAGTCCAGCGCCAGCACGCGGTCTTGCGCGGAAGGGCCCTTGAGCAGTCGGATCAACGCGCAGCCCATGGCCAGCGCGAGCATGAGCAGGGCGGCCGGCAGGGCCCAGTCCAGCACGGGGGTCATTCAAAAATCTCCATCAGGGGCGTCTCGTAGCGCTGCTTCACGTCAGCGATCACTGTGGCGGGGTCGTCCAACTCCAGCACGTGCAGCAGCAGCATGCTGCGGTCCAGCGAAATCTCGGCCCACGCGGTACCGGGTGTGATGCACACGATCATCGCCAGCACGGCCAATGCGTTGGGGTCCCGCACGTCCAGCGGGATGTGCACAAAGCCCGCAGGGTGGCGCCTGCGGCCGGGCGCCAGCAGCAGGCGGGCCACCGCGAGGTTGGACCGGGTGGTGTCTGCCACCACCGTGAGTGCCAAGCGCAGGACGGTGCCCGGCTTGCGGATGCGCACCGGCAGCGGGCGCAGCCCGGCGGTGAGCAGCGGGATGGCCAGTGCCAGCACAGAGCCCAGCACCAGGTGGCCTGCACTCAGGCTGCGGTTGAGCAGCAGCCACAGGCCCAGGAGCGCCAGCGAGAGCAGCGGGGCAGGCACCAGGCGCCGCAATGGACCAGGGCGTGGCGGCATGGCGGGGGCGTTGGACGCCGCAGGTTGAGCAGGTTGGGTCATGGCTTGTCCCCCGTGGGCGTGGTTTCAGGCATCGCCGCAGGCGAAGCCGCGACGGGCGCAGCGGTCATCACCGCACGCACGTAAGTGCCGGGCGCATGCAGGGCATCGGCCGTGGCCTGGGTGTAGCGCATCACCGCCCCAGCCTGCCACACCAGCGCCACGCAAGCCAGCAGCAGCAGCGCAATGGGCAGCCCCTCCAGCACCAAAAGCTGCGGTGAAGCACGGCCCTGGGCCGACCAGAAATGGCGAATGCCCGCGCGTGTGAGTGCCAGCAGCGCCAGCAGCCCCGAGCTCACCAGCAACGCCACCAGCATCCAGCCCGCAGCGCCCAGGCGGATGCCCTGGGCCGCGCCCAGCCCCAGCGGGTTGAGCAGTGCGTGGATCATGGCGAACTTGCCCACAAAACCGGGCAAGGGCGGCAGGCCCGCAATGACCAGCGTGCAGGCCATGAACGCCAGGCCCAGAAAGGCCGCTGCGGCGGGAATGACCTGGCCGATCAGCGCCTGTTCCTTGTCGTCCAGGTTCATGCCCTCGGTGGGCACCAGGTCGGCCGACAGAAAGGGTGCGTCGTCGGTCTGCTCATACGGAGCCAGGTTGGCACCGTTGTTGCGCCAGCGGTCGATCAGGTCGGTGAGCAGGAACAGCGCACTCACGGCCAGGGTAGAGCTGAGCAGGTAGTACAGCAGCCCGCCCGTGAGCAGGTTTTGCCCGAAGCCCACGGCGGCCAGCAGCGTGCCCGACGACAGCACGGCGCTGAACCCGGCCAGGTGCCCCAGCCGCTGCGAGCCCAGCATACCGATCGCACCAAAGGCCATGGTCAGCATGCCGCCGCCAATAAGCCACTGGCTGCCAAACAGCGCGGATTCACCGGCCTCTGTTCCAAACAGCAGTGTCCACAGCCGCAGCACGCTGTACACGCCCACCTTGGTCATGAGCGCGAACAGCGCACCCACGGGCGCCGTGGCCGCACTGTAGGCAGGCACCAGCCAGAAGTTGAGCGGCCACACGGCGGCCTTGATGAGGAACGCGACCGCCAGAATGGCCGCGGCCGCATGCAGCAGCCCCCGGTCTGCCACGGCCACACCCGCAATGCTCTGGGCCAGGTCGGCCATGTTGAGCGTGCCGGTGATGCCGTAGAGCATCGACACCCCGATGAGGAACAGCGAAGAGGCGGCGAGGTTGATGGCGATGTAGTGCAGCCCCGCCGACACGCGCGGGCGGCCCGAGCCGTGCAGCAGCAGCCCGTAGGACGCCGCCAGCATGATCTCGAAGAACACAAACAGGTTGAACAGGTCGGCCGTGAGGAACGCGCCTGCCAGCCCCATGAGCTGGAACTGGAACAGCGGGTGAAAGTGCACACCCGCTCGGTGCCAGCGCGCGGCCGAGAACAGCACCGTGGCGAGCGCCACTGTGCTGGTCAGCACCAGCATCATGGCCGACAGGCGGTCGATGACCAGCACGATGCCGAACGGCGCCGGCCAGTTGCCCGGCAGGTACACGCCCAGGCTGGTCTGCACGCTGGGCTCCTTGGCCTGGACCAGCAGCAACACAGCCACCACCAGGCCGACCAGGGTCGACGTGATGTTGAGCGTGACCTTGGTGCGCTGGCGTTCCTCGCGCAGCAGCAGCATGAGCCCGGCCGTGAGCAGGGGCAGCGCAATGGGCGCGAGGATCAGGTGTGGCATCAGCCGCTCAAGCAGCATGTGCATGAGTGTCATGTGATTGGTCCAAGACGCTGCGCATGAAACTGGCACGCCCCAGGCCAGGGCAGCCGAGAAAGGGCCGCCCCGCATCGAGGGCTGCGTCCCCCTGCCCGCAGTGCGCAGCGCTGCGAGAGCGGGGGGAAGCGGCGAAGCCGCTCAGGGGGGTGTTCTCTAGTCATGGCATTTCCTGCACGTCTTTACCCTTGGTGCCGTCTACATGGTCGGTGCCTGCCATGCCGCGCGATGCCAGCAACACCACGAGGAAGAGGGCGGTCATGGCAAAGCCGATCACGATGGCCGTGAGCGTGAGTGCCTGAGGCATGGGGTCGGCATAGTGGGCCAGGTCTTGCGGCACCCCGGGCTGCAGCACGGGCTCCTTGTCAATCGCGAGGCCCAGGCGGCCCATGCTGAAAATGAAGAGGTTGACCGCGTACGACAGCAGCGACAGGCCCATGATGACCTGGAAGGTACGGGGCCGCAGAAGCAGCCACACGCCGGAGCCGGTGAGCACGCCGATGGCCAGGGCCAGTATCAGTTCCATGGACCTTCTCCCGGTGTGGCGGCGGCCTGGGCTTCTTCGGCCGCGCGTGCGTTGTTGTAGCGGTGGCTACGCACCGACTGGTGGGCAATGCCGGTGAGGATGAGCATGGTGGAGCCCACCACCAGGGTGAACACGCCGATGTCGAAGAACAGCGCGCTGGCCACGTGGATCTCACCCACCACGGGCAGCGAAAAATGCGCCGTGTGGCTGGTCAAAAACGGATAGCCCCAGGCCAGTGCGCCCAGGCCTGTGGCCAGCGC
>NZ_QAIM01000452.1:0-1105 GCF_003061035.1 Acidovorax sp. HMWF018 | reverse complement strand
ATGTACTGCAGCAGCAGGGCCACCGAGAACACCAGCCCCGCCACAAAGCCGCCGCCGGGCTCGTTGTGGCCGCGCATGAAGAGGTAGACCGCGACCAGCGTGGCAAACGGCAGCATCAACCGCACCAGCACGGCGGGCACCATCAGGTAGCCCACGGCGGTGTCGGCAGTCTGGCGTGGGTTGGCGAGGTCGGTGTCCACATCGGCGGGCAGTGCGCGCTGCTGGGGCGGCAGGTCCATCACCTCGCGCGCAGGGCGGAAGCGCCGCAGCAGCGCATACACCGTGAGCGCCACAATGCCCAGCACCACGATCTCGCCAAAGGTGTCAAAGCCCCGGAAGTCCACCAGCATGACGTTGACCACGTTGGTGCCGCCCCCTTCGGTAAGCGCACGCTCCAGAAAGAAGGTGGAGGTGCTGTCGGGGAAGGGGCGGCTCATCATCGCGAACGACAGCAGCGCCATGCCACCACCCGCAGCCAACGTCAGCGCCATGTCGCGGTAGCGGCGCAGCTGGGTGCGGCGCTCTTCGGCCAGCGTGGGCACGCGCAGGCTCTCGTCGCGCCGCGGCAGCCAGCGCAGGCCCAGCAGGATGAGGATGGTGGTCACGATCTCCACCACGATCTGTGTGAGCGCAAGGTCGGGCGCCGAGAACCACAGAAAGGTCAGGCACACGCACAGCCCGGAGCCACCCAGCAGCGTCAGTGCTGCCAGCCGGTGGTATTTGGCCTGCCAGGCTGCCGCCACGGCGCACACGGCACCCAGCAACCACAGCAGCGCAAAGGCGGGGGACAGCGGCAGCTGCACCCGGTCGCCAATAGGCAAGCCCCGCGCCCACAGGGGCAGGATGCCTGCCACCAGCGCAGCGCACACCAGCCACAGCATTTGCCACTGCAGGCGACCGGTGCCCAGCAGGCGGCGGCCATTGCGGCCCACCAAGCTGAGCGAGGCCAGCGTGGCCTCAAAGGCCCGCTGGCCGCTGATGCGGCGCATGACGGGTGGCGCATCGATGGCACCCTTTTCGCGCTGCCAGCGCAGCAGTGCGTAGAGCGCGATGCCCCCGCCCAAAGCCACCAGGCTCATCACGAAGGGCGTGTTGAACCCATGCC
>NZ_QAIM01000451.1:5744-7725 GCF_003061035.1 Acidovorax sp. HMWF018 | reverse complement strand
GGCCACCAGGGTGCCGTCCATTGTGCGGCAAGTGCCTGCGAGGCTCTTGCCGTCGGGCATGGTCAGCGTGACGGAGGCACCTTCGGTCTTGCCCTTGCAGGCGGCGTAGGCCTCGGGTGGCGGGGCGGGCGGCGTGCCGCGGGATGGCTGGGCGTGGCTGGGGAATGCTGCGGCGATGGATGCCAGGGCCAGTGCGGCCAAAAGGGTGTGGATCTTGAACATCGGGCGTCTTTCTGGAGATCGAAACAACAGGGTGAATGGAAGAAACGAGGGGCTCAGACCGCGATCGAGATCGTGATGCTGGCCGAGTAGCCGCCACCGGTGTTGGCCTGCATGGTGGTCATCTCCAGCGTGGTGCCATCGCTGAAGACGTTGTCCGTGGCAAACGACATGGAGGCCAGGTTGCGCACGCTGGCGCTGTAGCCCGAATTGCTGCTGTAGATGCTGCTGAGCAGTGCGGTGGGGAACGCCAGTTGCGTGGTCTTGATCTTGTTCGCGGCCTTGGTGGCCGATGCCAGCGTGGGGTAGATCTCCAGGTGCATGTGCGGCATGCGGCCCGCATAGCAGCCCGGAACGATGGTGGTGAAGGTCACGGTGCCGTTGGCGTCCGTGGCCTGCACGCCGCGCAGGTAGTTGTCGGCGATGTTGTTGGAGGTGTAGACCGAGTAGTTGCCGTCTTGCGTGCAGTGCCACAGGTAGATGGCGTAGCCCGACAACGCCGCGCAGCTGGCGCTGGTGTTCGTCAGCGTGATGGTGATGGACAGCGGCACGCCGCTGACCTGGGTGGACGATCCCACTGAAGTGCGGATGTCCGAGCGCACGATGCCGCTGAGCGCGAGCACGTTGTAGGTGTTGTTGCTGGCCGTGGAGCCGTCGGCAGGGTAGGGCCCTGCGGTTTCCTCGGGGACGACGGAGCAGGTGGTGGTTGTGCCGGTGCCTGTTCCGGTGCCAGTGCCCGATCCGGTACCGCTGCCGGTGCCTGACCCGGAGTCCGTGCTGCTGCCAGAGTCGGTGCTGTCACTGCCGCCGCCGCAGCCCCACAGGGAGGCGACGCCCAGCGAGCCGAGCGCGCTCAATGCCAGGCGGCGGCTGGTGGCGGTGTGTGTGGACGGGGAGGCTGCCGCAGCGGGTGCTTGCGCCGCGGCTGCGGTCGGGGAGAGAGAGGTCAGAGGGGGCATGGATTTCTCCTTCGGGTGGGTCTGCACCGCACTGTGCCTACCGATTGAGGAGAAATCTGGGAGCGCCCAGGTCGCTGAGTACCGAAGGGTGCTTGCTTCAAAATTGATAGCCGCCAGCGCATATGCAACCGGCGCTACCGGCACTTTTGACTGATATTCAAGTCCCGGGGGCTCCCCCGGCGTTGCCGGGGAGCCTGGGGACCGTCGCCGTACTCAGTGGCGGTCCGACGAGTGCGACATCAGCCGGTCGGTCAGCGCAATGGCCAGGGCGCTGAGCAGGAACACCACATGGATGATGGTTTGCCACATCAGCACCTTGAGGTCGTAGTTGGCGGCGTTGATGAAGGTCTTGAGCAGGTGGATGGAGCTGATGCCGATGATGGCGGTGGCCAGCTTGACCTTGAGCACCGAGGCGTTCACATGGCTCAGCCACTCGGGCTGGTCGGGGTGGTCTTCGAGGTGCAGGCGCGAGACAAAGGTCTCGTAGCCGCCGACGATCACCATGATCAGCAGGTTGGAGATCATCACCACGTCGATCAGCGCCAGCACCACCAGCATGATGATGGTCTCGTTGAGCGCGGTGACCTGGAAATCACTCTTGTAGCCAATGCTGGACACCAGGCTCTGCAGGGCCGCCGTGTTGCCAAACGCGGCTTCGATCAGGTGCACCAGTTCCACCCAGAAATGGAACACATACACCGCCTGCGCCAGGATCAGGCCCAGATACAGGGGCAGTTGCAGCCACCGGCTGGCGAAGATCATGGAAGGCAGGGGGCGCAGTGGCGCTGGGGGCTTGTGTTGGG
>NZ_QAIM01000451.1:0-5734 GCF_003061035.1 Acidovorax sp. HMWF018 | reverse complement strand
GGTTGCAGGAGGCGCGATTTTAGGGGGGCAGCATGTCCCTGCGGTGGCAGGTGGGTCTGCGCAGCCGGTGGCCCGGCCCTTGGCGACAGGCGGGCCGCAATGGCGTACTCTGTAAGCTTCGCGCCAGTCAGTGGCCTGTAAGTGCCGCGCCCGACAGTACCGCCCAATTCCAATTCCCATTAGATCCAGGAGACAACACCATGAGTGCGCCCACATCCGCCATCGAGTCCGTGCTGGTTGAGAACCGCGTGTTCCCGCCCTCGGACGCCATCGTCAAAGCCGCGCGCGTGTCCGGCATGGCTGGGTATGACGCACTGTGTGCCGAGGCCGAAAAGGACTTCGAGGGCTTCTGGGCGCGCCAGGCACGCGGCAACCTGCAGTGGACCAAGCCTTTCACCCGCACGCTGGACGAGTCCAACGCGCCGTTCTTCCAGTGGTTTGCCGATGGCGAACTCAATGCCTCGGCCAACTGCCTGGACCGCCACATCGGCACCGCCACCGAGAACAAGACGGCCATCATCTTTGAAGCCGACGATGGCACCGTCACCAAGATCACCTACAAAGAGCTGCTGGCCCGCGTGAGCCAGTTTGCCAACGCGCTCAAGGCCCACGGTGTGGCCAAGGGTGACCGCGTGCTGATCTACATGCCCATGACCATTGAGGGCGTGATCGCCATGCAGGCCTGCGCCCGCATTGGCGCCACGCACAGCGTGGTGTTTGGCGGCTTCAGTGCCAAGGCCGTGCACGAGCGCATCATCGATGCCGGTGCCGTGGCCGTCATCACTGCCAACTACCAGATGCGTGGTGGCAAGGAGCTGCCGCTCAAGTCCATCATCGATGAAGCCCTGGCCATGGGCGGCTGCGACACCATCCGCAATGTGTTCGTCTATCAGCGCACAGCCACGGCCTGCAACATGGTGGCCGGGCGCGACAAGACCTTTGCCGAGGCACTGGCGGGGCAAAGCACCGAATGCGCACCCGTGGCCGTGGGCGCCGAGCACCCTTTGTTCATCCTCTATACCAGCGGCTCCACCGGCAAGCCCAAGGGCGTGCAGCACAGCACCGGCGGCTACCTGCTGTGGGCCAAGATGACGATGGACTGGACGTTCGACCTGCGCGCCGACGACGTGTTCTGGTGCACGGCCGACATTGGCTGGATCACGGGCCACACCTACGTCGCCTACGGCCCACTGGCTGCAGGCGCCACGCAGATCATCTTTGAAGGCATTCCCACCTTCCCGAACGCTGGCCGCTTCTGGCAGATGATCGAGCGCCACAAGTGCACCATCTTCTACACCGCGCCCACAGCCATCCGCTCGCTCATCAAGGCGGCCGAGGGCGACGCTGCGGTACACCCCGCGCGCTCCGACCTGTCGAGCCTGCGCATCCTGGGCAGCGTGGGCGAGCCCATCAACCCTGAAGCCTGGATGTGGTATCACAAGAACGTGGGCGGCGAACGCTGCCCCATCGTGGACACCTTCTGGCAGACCGAAACCGGCGGCCATGTCATCACCCCGCTGCCCGGCGCCACGCCGCTGGTGCCCGGCAGCTGCACGTTGCCTTTGCCCGGCATCACCGCAGCCATCGTGGACGAAATGGGCAACGACGTACCCAACGGCGCGGGTGGCATCCTGGTGATCAAGCGCCCCTGGCCCAGCATGATCCGCACCATCTGGAACGACCCCGAGCGCTTCAAGAAGAGCTACTTCCCCGAAGAACTCAAGGGCTACTACCTGGCGGGCGACGGCGCGGTGCGCAGTGCCGACCGGGGCTACTTCCGCATCACCGGCCGCATTGACGACGTGCTGAACGTGTCCGGTCACCGCATGGGCACGATGGAGATCGAATCCGCCCTGGTCGCCAAGACGGATCTGGTGGCCGAGGCCGCCGTGGTGGGCCGCCCTGACGACGTGACCGGCGAAGCCATTTGTGCGTTTGTGGTGCTCAAGCGCTCGCGCCCCACCGGCGAGGAAGCCAAGCAGATCGCCAACGAGCTGCGCAACTGGGTGGCCAAGGAAATCGGCCCCATTGCCAAGCCCAAGGACATCCGCTTTGGCGACAACCTGCCCAAGACCCGCAGCGGCAAGATCATGCGCCGCCTGCTGCGCAGCATCGCGAAGGGCGAGGCCATCACCCAGGACACCAGCACGTTGGAGAATCCGGCAATTCTGGATCAGTTGGCCCAGACCAACTGATCCAGAAGGCGCCGTGCAAGGGCGCCAGCGCGCAGTGCTTGCCGGATTCGGGGACACTCATATCGCGTAGCGATGTGATGTGGCCACAAAACTCGTTGATCACCCCGGTACGTGATCGAAGCAGCAGGCCCGCTCACACGGTGGGCCTGCAGCGCGCTTTGTAGGACGTGATCTCCAATCAGTCCTGCGCCGGCAGCAATTGCCCGTGCATGCGTTACAACGGCAGCATGGCGTGACCGGCCACCCTGGCCGGGCGCTGCTGACCGGAGATTTCCCATGCACTTGCGTTCCATCGTTTTGCTGTTGACGGTGCTGGTGATTGCCGCACTGGCTGCATTGAACTGGCCTGCGCTGGCCGCCCCTTCCCTGGTATCGCTGGGGGTGGTGTCATTTGAAGCGCCGCTCGGGTTGCTCATGCTGGCGCTTACCGCCTTGTTGGGCATCTTCTTCGTGGCCTACGTGTTGTCGCTGCAGGGCTCCGTACTGCTCGAAACCCGCCGCCACACCAAAGAGATGCAGGCCCAGCGCGAGCTCGCTGACAAGGCCGAGGCGTCCCGCTTCACGGAGCTGCGTACATTCCTTGAAATCCAGCACAGTCAGGCCCATGCGGCGGTTCTGGCGCGGCTGGACCACCTGGAGGCCCGCCTCGCCGCGCGCGCCGAGGAGTCTGACAACACCACGGCGGCCTATGTGGGTCAGTTGGAGCAGCAGCTGCGCTCCCGCAATTCGCTGGTGACCCCCATCGTGTAGGGCCTATCCTGTGGGTGATGTCCTGGAAGGCGCAGGTACTGTCTGCGCACTCAGAGGGGCGCGGGGGTCGTCGGCAGGCATAAAAAAAGCCGCGTCACTGATCGTGCGCGGCTTTTTGCTGGGGCCGGGACGGTAGAACCCGCGGCCACCACAAGGGCGGCAAATTACTTTTGCGTCAGCACCCAAGCAGCCAACTTCTTCGCGTCGGCGTCATTCACTTGCGCATTGGCGGGCATGGGTACTGGACCCCACACGCCAGAGCCACCCTTGACGATCTTGGCGGCCAGCTTGTCCACGGCGTCCTTCTGACCAGCGTATTTGGCTGCTACGTCCTTGTAGGCAGGCCCCACCAGTTTCTTGTCCACTGCGTGGCAAGCCATGCAGTTCTTGGAGGTGGCCAAGGCCAGGTCGGCCATCGCGGGTGCCGCAACCGACAGCGTCAAGGCGAGTGTGATCAGGGAACGCTTCATGGTGGGAATTCCTGTGGTTGAGTTACAGTGCTTTTAATGCGATTGTAGTGACTTGGGTTGACACGCAGTTGTCCCTGGTCAATCCCGCTTTTCGCGGCATTCTTTGGAGAGAGCGATGTATCTGCTGGGTCTGTCCCTTCTCATGCTGGCACTGAAATATTTCGAGATCGGCCCCGTGGCCACGTGGTCGTGGTGGTGGGTGCTGGCGCCCTTCGCGGCCACAGCGCTGTGGTGGGCCTGGGCTGATTCCACCGGCTACACCAAGCGCAAGGCCATGGAGAAGATGGACCAGCGCAAAAAGGACCGCATCAACAAACACAAGGAAGCACTGGGCATTCAGCCGCGCAAGCCGCGCTGAACAGCTGGCGCGCTGGATGCAGCGCTGGTGTTGTTGGCCCGCCCACCGACAAAAAACGCCCTGAGCCTTGCTTACGGGCGTTTTTTGTTGCCTGGAGCGCAGCAGGGGATCTGGGCTCGCTCCCCTCTCCCTGCTGCAAGATCCACCGCAGCCTCTTCAATAGGCGTCCAGCACCGCTCCCTTGCTGGCGCTGGATGCGTTGAACGCAAACTTGGCCTGCACACCACGGGTATAGCGTGGGGACGGGGCGGTCCAGGCGGCGCGGCGCTTGGCGATTTCTGCCTCGGGCACGTTCAGCTCCAGCAGCAGCTGGCGTGCGTCGATGGTGATGCTGTCGCCTTCGTTGACGAAAGCAATCGTGCCTCCGGCTGCGGCCTCGGGCGCCACGTGGCCGACCACCATGCCCCAGGTGCCGCCGGAGAAGCGGCCGTCGGTGATCAGGCCCACGCTCTCACCCAAGCCTGCGCCGATCAGCGCACCGGTGGGTGCCAGCATTTCTGGCATGCCGGGGCCGCCCTTGGGGCCCAGGTACCGCAGCACCATCACGTCACCGGCCTTGATCTTGCCCGCCAGGATGGCTTCCAATGCCGATTGTTCGTCGTCAAACACGCGGGCCGGGCCGGTGATGACGGGGTTCTTCAAGCCCGTGATCTTGGCCACCGCGCCTTCGGGGCTCAGGTTGCCCTTGAGGATGGCCAGGTGGCCTTGCGCGTACATAGGCTTGTCGATAGGACGAATCACGTCCTGGTCGGCGCGGGGCTCGTCCGGCACGTCCTTCAGCACCTCGGCGATCGTCTTGCCTTCGATGGTGAGGCAGTCGCCATGCAGCAGGCCCGCACTGAGCAAGATCTTCATGACCTGAGGGATGCCCCCTGCGCGGTGCAGATCCACCGCCAGGTACTTGCCGCTGGGCTTGAGGTCGCACAACACAGGCGTCTTCACGCGCACGCGCTCGAAGTCGTCGATGCTCCACTCCACGCCTGCCGCATGGGCAATCGCCAGGAAGTGCAGCACCGCGTTGGTCGAGCCGCCCGTGGCCATGATCACAGCCACGGCGTTCTCGATGGATTTACGGGTCACGATGTCGCGCGGCTTGATGTCCTTCTTGATGGCCTCGATCAGCACCTTGGCCGACTCCTTGGCCGAGTTCATCTTCTCGTCGTGCGGGTTGGCCATGGTGGACGAATAGGGCAGGCTGATGCCCAGGGCCTCGAACGCGCTGCTCATGGTGTTGGCCGTGTACATGCCGCCGCACGAGCCCGTGCCCGGGATTGCGCGTTTCTCGATTTCCTTGAGGTCAAAGTCGCTCAGCTTGCCCGCTGCGTTCTCGCCCACGGCCTCGAACACGCTCACGATGTTCAGGTCCTTGCCCTGGTAGTGGCCGGGCAGGATGGTGCCGCCATAGACATAGATGGCGGGCACGTTGGCGCGCAGCATGCCCATCAGGCCGCCGGGCATGTTCTTGTCGCAGCCGCCGACCACCAGCACGCCGTCCATCCACTGGCCGCCCACGCAGGTTTCGATGCAGTCGCTGATGACCTCGCGGCTCACCAGGCTGTACTTCATGCCTTCGGTGCCCATGGCCATGCCGTCGCTGATGGTGGGGGTGCCGAACACCTGGGCGTTGCCGCCCGCTTCTTCGATGCCCGCGATGGCCGCATCCGCCAGCTTCTGCAGGCCACTATTGCAGGGCGTGATGGTGCTATGGCCGTTGGCCACGCCCACCATGGGTTTGACGAAGTCGCCTTCCTCGTAGCCCATGGCGTAGTACATGGAGCGGTTGGGTGCGCGCGACTTGCCCTGGGTGATGTTGGCGCTGCGGCGGTTGATGGGTGCGGAGGGCTTGCTGGAGTCGGTCATCGTGGGGCGTCCTGGTCTCGGGGTTGGGGGGCTGGAGCGGAATGGATCATTCTGCCAGCGCCGTCGCAGCGCGTGGGGGGCTGCCCCCGCAATCCCCAGCC
>NZ_QAIM01000450.1:44173-46721 GCF_003061035.1 Acidovorax sp. HMWF018 | reverse complement strand
TGCGTGCACAGCGCATCAGGGCGGCGGGGCCAGGCAGGTTCAGTGCAAGGCTCAGGACGCGGGTGTTGCGCAGGGGCTGGGGCAGGGCGTTTGTCATGGGTGGTGGCTTGTCTCGGTGTTGTGGTTTTGAAAGGAAGGCGCGGCGCCGGAACTTCAGGGGCGTGCGCGGGCTCACTCCCTGCGTTATACATAATTTGTTACGCTCCCTGACCCATGCAACGCAGAACCTCTTTGGCCGCCCTCACGGGCCTGGCCGCCTTTCCGGGAGCTTTCATGACCACGTCCCTGAGCAGCGCCGCCACGGCATCTGCATTGCAGGCGCTCAAGCCCTCGCCCCGCATGCCTGTGCTGTTTGTGGGCCACGGCAGCCCCATGAACGCCATCGAGGACAACGCCTGGCGCCGCAGCTGGCAGGCCATGGGTACGGAACTGATGGCGCGCGCCGTGCAGCCGCAGCTCATCCTGTGTGTGTCGGCCCACTGGCTCACGCGTGGTGGCTGGCAGCTCACCGGCATGGCCAACCCCAAAACCATTCACGACTTTGGCGGCTTCCCGCAGGCGCTGTTCGACCAGCAGTACCCCGTGCCTGGCGCACCGGCCGTGGCGCGCAGCCTGGCCAAGGAGCTGAAATCCCCCGCCACGGGCGCCGCCCTCGGCGTGGACGAGGGCGAGTGGGGGCTGGACCACGGCACCTGGTCGGTGCTCAAGCCCATGTTCCCCCAGGCGCGTATCCCGGTGATGCAGCTCAGCATGGACTACAGCCGAGCACCGGCCGAGCACTATGCACTGGGCCAGCAACTCAAGGCCCTGCGCGAGCGGGGCGTGCTGATCGTGGGCAGCGGAAACATCGTGCACAACCTGCGCGCATCCCGCCGTGGCTCGGCTGCCAACGAAGCCTACGACTGGGCCACGGAGTTCGACACCGTGGTGCAGGAGCAGATCAAGAAGGGCCAGCTGGGCGCCTTGCAGGACTTCCAGAAGCTGGGCGCCGTGGCCCAGCAGGCGCACCCCACTTACGAGCACTACCTGCCGCTGCTTTACGCAGCGGGAGCCGTGCTGCCCAGCGAGATGCCCCGCTTTTTCAACACGGGCTATCAGTCGGCATCGATCTCGATGCGGTCGGTGCTGTGGGGCTGATGGATGCTTTCTGAAGTCGATTGAGTGCTTCTTTCTTGATAGCTATTGGCGCATGTACATCTAGCGCTTGAGGCCAATAACGCCTGAAATCGCCGCGTCGCAGCGGTGGGGCGTCTTCAGGCCGTCGCGCGACCTGCGGCCTGGATTGTCAGCCACGGCCAGCGTTCGCGGTAGCTTTGCGCTTTGGCCTCAAACAACGGCAGGTGCGGGCAGGCGGGGTTGGGTTTGAGAAGTCCTGCGTACAGCTCTTCCAGTCCGTACGGCGCGTACAGCCTGGGCTGAGCAACGCCGGGGGTGATGGCAGGTTGCAGGCCCACGCAGGTGCAGGGCACCAGAAAACGCTCGATCCCGTTGCGGGCGGACTGCAGCGGCGCATACGGGTAACCAAACCAGCGCTCGTACCAGAGGTGCACGCGGGCCTGGTTCTTGGCTTCGACGGTGATGGGCAGGTCGGCGAAGAGGGCGGTGGCGCGGGCTTGCACCTGCTGCTCCGCCGATTCGGACAAGTCGTTGCCGTCGAAGTAGAACAGGTCGTAGTCCTTGATGTTCGCGGTGGGCTCCAGGCCAGAGTGCAGGTTCCACACCGTCTGAAACAGGCAGCCCGCCACCAGCCACGCATCGGGCAGGCCCAGAAACGGCAAACGCTCCAGAAGGGCCGCGTTGTGCGGGTTCTGGAGCGTTTCGCTCACAAAGCGGCGCGCGAGTGCCGCTTCCTCATCGTGCTCAGACGACCTTTGCAATGGCCTGGCAGACGTAGTCAATGTTCTTGCTGTTCAGGGCGGCCACGCACATGCGGCCGGTGTCGGTACCGTACACGCCGAACTCGTTGCGCAGGCGAACCATCTGGTCCTTGGACAGGCCGGAGTAGCTGAACATGCCGATCTGCGTGGTGATGAAGCTCATGTCCTGCTTCACACCGGCGGCCTTCAGGCCATCGACCAGCTTCTGGCGCATGGCCTTGATGCGCACGCGCATTTCGGCCAGTTCTTGTTCCCACATGGCGCGCAGCTCGGGGTTGTTCAGAACGGCAGCCACCACCGCGCCACCGTGGATGGGTGGGTTGGAGTAGTTGGTGCGAATCACGATCTTCAGTTGACTCAGCACGCGGCCGGCTTCTTCCTTGTCGGCGCACAGCACCGACAGGCCGCCCACGCGTTCGCCGTACAGGCTGAAGCTCTTGCTGAAAGAGGTGGACACAAAGAAGTTCAGGCCGGCAGCCACAAACTTGCCGATCACGGCGCCGTCTTCGGCGATGCCGTGGCCAAAGCCCTGGTAGGCCATGTCCAGGAAGGGCGTCAGGCCCTTGGTCTTGACGGCGGCGATCACCTGGTCCCACTGCGCGGGGGTGATGTCGTAGCCGGTAGGGTTGTGGCAGCAGGCGTGCAGCACGACGATGGTGCCGGGGGCCGCA
>NZ_QAIM01000450.1:38801-44163 GCF_003061035.1 Acidovorax sp. HMWF018 | reverse complement strand
GTAGTAGGCGTAGGTATCGACTTCAAAACCGGCGTTAGTGAACAGCGCGCGGTGGTTTTCCCAGCTGGGGTCGGAGATCAGCACCTTGGCGTTGGGGCTGACCTTCTTCAGGAAGTCGGCACCGATCTTGAGGCCGCCGGTGCCGCCGATGGCCTGCACGGTGGCTACGCGGCCAGACTTCACGGGTTCGCTCTCAGCGCCGAACACCAGGCTCTTGACGGCGTTGTCGTACGCCACGATGCCGTCGATGGGCAGGTAGCCACGGGCCGTGGGGGTGGACATCATGGTCTTTTCTGCGGCCTGCACACATTGCAGCAGGGGCAGCTTGCCGTTGTCGTCGAAATAAACGCCGACGCCCAGGTTGACCTTGTTGGGGTTGGTGTCGGCGTTGAATTGCTCGTTGAGGCCCAGGATGGGGTCGCGGGGGGCCATTTCGACGGCGGTGAACAGAGACATGAAAATCCTTGAAAGGTTGTCAGTAGCGAAGAATCCGGGCGTGGTGTACTGTGCCGGGTTCGGGCGATTTTAACGGCCCGCCTTCACCACCCGTTGACCGCCCCCATGCCGGATATCACAGAAGTCATAACTGAAAAGCAAGACGGCGAGTTCGTCCGCTTCCCCGATTCCCCGTTTGAACTGTTCCAGCCGTACCCACCGGCGGGCGACCAGCCCGAGGCCATCAACAAGCTGGTGGAGGGGCTGAATGATGGGGAAACCTTCCAGACGCTGCTGGGTGTGACGGGATCGGGCAAGACCTTCACCATGGCCAACGTGATCGCGCGCATGGGCCGCCCCGCCATCATCTTTGCGCCCAACAAGACACTGGCCGCGCAGCTGTACAGCGAGTTCCGCGAGTTCTTCCCCAAGAACGCCGTGGAATATTTCGTCAGCTACTACGACTACTACCAGCCAGAGGCCTACGTGCCGCAGCGCGACCTGTTCATCGAGAAGGACAGCGCGATCAACGAGCACATCGAGCAGATGCGGCTGTCTTGCACCAAGAGCCTGATGGAGCGGCGCGATGTGGTGATCGTGGCCACTGTGTCGGCCATCTACGGCATTGGCGAGCCCGAGAGCTACCACCGCATGGTGATGACGCTGCGGGTGGGGGACAAGCTGGGGCAGCGGGACGTGATCGCTCAGTTGATCCGCATGCAGTACCAGCGCAACGAGGCGGACTTTTCGCGGGGCAAGTTCCGTGTGCGGGGCGACACCATCGATGTGTTCCCGGCCGAACACTCCGAGCTGGCGATTCGCATTGAGCTGTTTGACGACGAGATTGAGAGCCTGCAGCTGTTCGACCCGCTCACGGGCCGCGTCAAGCAGAAGATCCCGCGTTTTACCGTGTACCCCAGCAGTCACTACGTGACGCCGCGCGACAAGGTGCTGGCGGCGGTTGAGACCATCAAGCTGGAACTGGCCGAACGCCTGCAGCAGCTGGTGGCTGACGGCAAGCTGGTCGAAGCGCAGCGGCTGGAGCAGCGCACGCGATTTGATCTGGAAATGCTGAGCGAAGTGGGCCACTGCAAAGGCATCGAGAACTACACGCGCCACCTGTCGGGCGCGGCGCCGGGCGATCCGCCCAGCACGCTGACCGACTACATGCCCAAAGACGCGATCATGTTTCTGGACGAAAGCCACCAGATGATCGGCCAGCTCAACGCGATGTACAGCGGCGACCGCTCGCGCAAGACCACGCTGGTCGAATATGGTTTTCGCCTGCCTTCGGCCCTGGACAACCGACCGCTCAAGTTCGAGGAGTTTGAGCAACGTATGCGGCAGGTGATCTTTGTATCGGCCACGCCCGCCGACTACGAAAAGACCCATGCCGGCCAGGTGGTGGATCAGGTAGTGCGCCCCACGGGCTTGGTGGACCCGGTGGTGGAAGTTCGTCCAGCCACCCATCAGGTGGATGACGTGCTACAAGAAATACGCATTCGTGTAGAAAAGCATGAGCGCGTACTCATTACCACGTTGACCAAGCGCATGGCCGAGCAGTTGACCGACTATCTCACCGACAACGGTGTCAAGGTGCGCTACCTGCACAGCGATGTGGACACCGTGGAGCGGGTGGAGATCATCCGTGACCTGCGCCTGGGGGCGTTTGACGTGCTGGTGGGCATCAACCTGCTGCGCGAGGGGCTGGACATTCCTGAGGTGTCACTCGTGGCGATCCTCGATGCGGACAAGGAGGGCTTCTTGCGCGCCGAGCGCAGCCTGATACAGACCATTGGCCGTGCAGCGCGCAACTTGAACGGCCATGCCATCCTGTACGCCGACCGCATCACCGACTCCATGAAAAAAGCCATGGGTGAGACGGAACGCCGGCGCATCAAGCAGATCGCATACAACGAGGCCAACGGGATCACGCCGCGCAGCATTGTCAAGCGGGTAAGAGACCTGATTGACGGCGTGTACAGCGAAAAAGCCGGCAAGGACGCCGAGCGCCTGGAGCAGGAAGCGTTGCAGCGGGCGCAGGTGGAGGACATGTCCGAGAAAGACGTGGCACGCGAGATCAAGCGCCTGGAAAAGCTCATGCTGGAACATGCTCGCAATCTGGAGTTCGAGCAGGCGGCCCGGGTGCGCGACCAGCTCACTCGGCTCAAGGACCAGGCCTTTGGTGCGCACGGCAGCGATTCCGTGGCCTTGTAAAAGGGATTGCGATTGGGAATGCGATGAGAAAATACTATTGAGTCGATTAATAACTATTTGGTTTTTTAACCCGACAGAATCAATAGGGATTTGTGCTATACTCGCACAAAACACTCAACAAAACAGCCCAACGATGAAGGGCTCCGCAGCAGGTGACTGGGCGGAGTAAGGGGCGGAGACGGTGCCTCGCTGGCAAACAGTCAGCGCAGGCGGTTTCTTCAACGAACAAGCCTTAGCACAAGGAGCTTGCGATGCGTCTCACAACCAAAGGCCGTTTTGCGGTCACCGCCATGATTGACCTGGCCCTGCGCCAGAACAACGGCCCCGTCACGCTGGCTGCCATCAGCCAGCGCCAGCAGATTTCGCTGTCGTACCTGGAGCAACTCTTTGGCAAGCTGCGCCGCCATGAACTGGTGGAATCCACCCGTGGCCCCGGCGGCGGTTATACGCTGGCCCGCAAGGCAGGCGACATCACGGTGGCCGACATCATCGTTTCGGTGGATGAACCCATCGACGCCACGCAGTGTGGTGGCAAGGAAAACTGCCTGGGTGAAGCCGGCCGTTGCATGACGCATGAACTGTGGGCCTCGCTGAACCAGCGCATGGTGGAGTTTCTGGACTCGGTCACCCTGCAAAAGCTGGTGGACGAGCAGCTCGCCAAGGGCGTGCAGATCGAAGACAAGCCTGTGGTTCGCCGCGCCATCTCCACGACGCCGGTGGTCAAGCCCATCCGCGTGAACGCCCCCAATTCGGTGTTCGCACTGGGTAACGTCTTCGCCAAATCCTGATGCTTGGTGCGCCGTGCTGGCCCTGGGGTCGGCACTGCCCTGACCGCGTTGTAATCGTTTTCTTGTTTGTTCTGCCTCTTCTGTTTGCCAGCCAGAACCTTTTACTGAGCCAGCCATGGACATGACCCCGCACTTTCCCATCTATCTCGACTATGGCGCCACGACCCCGGTAGACCCCCGCGTGGTGGACGCCATGATTCCCTGGTTGCGTGAGCACTTTGGCAACCCGGCGTCGCGCAGCCACGCATGGGGCTGGGAGGCCGAAGAGGCGGTGGAAAAAGCGCGTGTGCAAGTGGCCGACCTGATCGGTGCCGACCCTCGCGAAATCGTATGGACCAGTGGTGCGACCGAGTCCATCAACCTGGCCTTGAAGGGCGCTGCGCATTTCTACAAAGGCAAGGGCAAACACCTCATCACGCTCAAGACCGAGCACAAGGCCGTGCTGGACACCATGCGCGAACTGGAGCGCCAAGGCTTTGAAGCCACCTATCTGGACGTGCAGGAAGACGGCTTGGTCAACATGGATGCCCTGAAGGCTGCCATCCGTCCAGACACCGTGCTGATCAGCATCCTCTTCGTGAACAACGAAATCGGTGTGATCCAGGACATCCCCGCCATTGGCGCCCTGTGCCGTGAGAAGGGCATCCTGCTGCATGTGGATGCCGCCCAGGCGACGGGCCGTGTCGAGATCGACATGAACGTGCTGCCCATCGATCTGATGAGCATGACCGCCCACAAGACCTACGGCCCCAAAGGCATCGGTGCGCTGTACGTGCGCCGCAAGCCCCGCGTGCGGCTGGAAGCCCAGATGCACGGTGGCGGCCATGAACGCGGCATGCGTTCGGGCACCTTGCCCACGCACCAGATCGTGGGCATGGGCGAGGCTTTCCGCATCGCCAAGGAAGAAATGGCCGACAGCAACGCCAAGGCCAAGGCCCTGCAGCAGCGTTTGCTCGACGGCCTCAAGGACATCGAGCAGGTCTACATCAACGGCAGCCTGGAGCGTCGTGTGCCGCAGAACCTGAACATGAGCTTCAATTTCGTCGAAGGCGAATCGCTCATCATGGGTATCAAGGGCCTGGCGGTGTCTTCGGGCTCGGCCTGCACCTCTGCCAGCCTGGAGCCCAGCTATGTGCTGCGCGCTTTGGGCCGCAGCGACGAGCTGGCCCACAGCAGCCTGCGCATGACCATCGGCCGTTTCACGACCGAGGAAGAGATTGACTACGCCATCTCCACCATTCGCGAGAACGTGGCCCGCCTGCGCGAACTGAGCCCGCTGTGGGAGATGTACAAGGACGGCATCGACATCAGCACCATCCAGTGGGCTGCTCACTGATTCCGCACAAATTCTGGACGTATTGAAGAGGTACACATCATGGCTTATTCAGACAAAGTGGTTGACCATTACGAGAACCCCCGCAACGTGGGTTCGTTCGACAAGGGTGACGATTCGGTGGGCACCGGTATGGTGGGCGCGCCTGCCTGCGGCGACGTGATGAAGCTGCAGATCAAGGTGAACCCTGAAACCGGCGTGATCGAAGACGCCCGCTTCAAGACCTACGGCTGTGGCTCGGCGATTGCCTCCTCGTCGCTGGTGACCGAGTGGGTCAAGGGCAAGACGCTGGACGAAGCCGCAGCGCTCAAGAACAGCGAGATCGCCGAAGAGCTGGCCTTGCCGCCCGTCAAGATCCACTGCTCCATCCTGGCGGAAGATGCCATCAAGGCAGCTGTGCTGGACTACAAGACCAAGCACGCCGCCACGGCCACTGCCGCCTGATTGTTTGACAGATAGATCGAGAGACATGGCCATTACGCTGACAGAAGCTGCAGCCCGGCACGTCAACCGCTACCTTGCCCGCCGTGGCAAGGGGCTGGGCGTGCGTCTGGGGGTCAAGACGACCGGCTGCTCGGGGCTTGCCTAC
>NZ_QAIM01000450.1:35202-38791 GCF_003061035.1 Acidovorax sp. HMWF018 | reverse complement strand
GCCCGAGGACATCGTGTTTGAAAACCACGGCGTCAAGGTGCTGATTGACCCCAAGAGCCTGGCCTACATCGATGGCACCGAGCTGGACTTTGTCCGTGAGGGGCTGAACGAAGGCTTCAAGTTCAACAACCCCAACGAGCGTGATCGCTGCGGTTGCGGGGAGAGCTTCCGCGTCTGAACGTCTTCAGCTGATGTAACGCCAAACCGCCAACGCGCTCTGTGCTGGCGGTTTTTTCTTGGATTTTCTTCACGCCCCCTTGCGCATGAATCTGCAATCTGACGACTTCGAACTGTTTGGCCTGGCTTGCCGCTTTGCACAAGAACGCAGCGCCATCGACGCGCGCTGGAAGGAACTGCAGCGCGAAGCCCACCCCGACAAGTTTGCTGCGCAAGGCGCTGCGGCGCAGCGCGTAGCGATGCAGTGGTCCGTGCGCATCAACGAGGCTTATCAACGCCTGAAGGACCCCATGCGCCGGGCGGCCTATCTGTGCGAACTGCACGGAGCGCCTATCCGTGCCGAAGACAACACCGCCATGCCCGCTGCGTTTTTGATGCAGCAGATGGAATGGCGCGAGGCACTGGAAGATGCCCGCGCAGACAGCGAGCTGGACGCACTGGACGATGAGGTGGAACAAGCCCGGCGTGCCGCTCTGTCGCAGTGCGAGCAACTCATCGACCAGCAGCAGGACTATGCGGGCGCGGCCCGCCAGGTCAGAGCCCTCATGTTCATTGCGCGATTTGCGGACGACATAGAACGTCGCCGAGAGCAACTGGGACAATAGAGCGGTTTTGCTTTCCCCCTGGGGCCCCTGTCGCTTGCTGAGGTGATGGCGTCCCCCACCACGTTGAGACCCGAAATTTCATGGCGCTTTTGCAGATCTCCGAACCCGGCCAGTCCCCCGACCCGCACCAGCGGCGCATCGCGGTGGGCATTGACCTGGGCACCACCCATTCTCTGGTTGCCGCTGTGCGCAATGGTGTGTCCGAATGCCTGCCCGATGCGCAGGGTAGGGTGCTGCTGCCCTCGGTGGTGCGCTACCTGGCCAACGGCGGTCGCCAGATCGGATATGACGCCGTGGCGGCGCAGGCCCAGGATGCACGCAACACCATCGCCTCGGCCAAACGCTTCATGGGGCGTGGCCTCAAGGACGTGGCGGAAGCGGGCAAGCTGCCATACGACTTCGTGGCTGCTGCTGATGGAGGCGAGGGCGGTATGGTCAGCCTGGCCACGGTGGATGGCAACAAGTCGCCCGTCGAGATCAGTGCCGAGATTCTGGCCACGCTGCGCTACCGCGCTGAAGACACCTTCAATGATGATCTGTATGGCGCAGTGATCACCGTGCCTGCTTACTTCGACGACGCCCAGCGCCAGGCCACCAAAGATGCGGCCAAGCTCGCTGGCATCAACCTGCTGCGCCTGATCAACGAGCCCACTGCGGCGGCGATTGCCTATGGCCTGGACAACGCCAGCGAGGGCGTCTACGCCGTCTATGACCTGGGTGGGGGTACGTTTGATATTTCCATCCTGCGCCTGACGCAGGGCGTGTTCGAGGTGATCGCCACGGGCGGCGACTCTGCCCTCGGTGGCGACGACTACGACGCGGCGCTGGCGGACTGGGTTTTGCAGCAGGTGGGGCAACAGGCGGTCACACCAGCCGACAAGTCGGCCGTGCGCATGGCGGCGCGCGCCTGCAAAGAGGCATTGACTGCTACTGATTTGGTAGCATTCAAGGCAGAGCTATCTAGCGCTTCTGTGCAATTTGACGTCAAACGGTCGGATTTTGCCGCGGTGACGGCCGATTTGACCGCCCGCTCCATGGCGGCTGTGCGCCGTGCCCTTCGCGATGCGCATCTGGCGCGCGATGAAGTGCAGGGCGTGGTCATGGTGGGCGGCTCCACCCGCATGCCGCAGGTGCAGCGGGCCGTGGCGGAGTTCTTTGGCAAGGAGCCACTGACCAACCTGAATCCCGACGAAGTGGTCGCGCTGGGTGCCGCCATCCAGGCCAACCAGCTGGCCGGTAACAACACGGCAGGCGACCTGCTGCTGCTGGACGTGATTCCGCTGTCCCTGGGTATCGAGACCATGGGCGGGCTGGTGGAACGCATTGTTGCGCGCAACGAGACCATACCTACCGCCAAGGCGCAGGACTTCACGACCTACAAGGATGGACAGACCGCGCTGGCCATCCATGTGGTGCAAGGCGAGCGTGACCTGGTGCGGGACTGCCGCAGCCTGGCGCGCTTTGAGTTGCGCGGTATTCCCCCGATGGCGGCCGGCGCTGCGCGCATCCGTGTGACCTTCACCGTCGATGCCGATGGCCTGCTGAGCGTGGCCGCGAAAGAGCAGGGCAGTGGGGTGGAGGCCCGCATTGACGTGAAACCATCGTACGGCCTCACGGACGACCAGATCGCGCGCATGCTGCAGGACGGCTTTGCCACGGCCGCGCAGGACATGAAAGCCCGTGCCGTGGTCGAGGCCCGCGTGGACGCCGACCGCATGCTAATTGCCACGCAAAGCGCGCTTGACGCGGATGGCGACGTGCTCAGCCCCAAGGAGCGGGCTGCCATCGACGCCCTGATGGTGGCCTTGCGCCACCAGCGCGACGCCGACGATGCCGCGGCCATTGAGGCCGCCACGGAAGCCCTGGCCAAGGGCACCGAGGCGTTTGCAGCCCAGCGCATGAACCGCGGTATCCAGCAGGCCCTGGCCGGCAAGAACGTCGCGAGCCTGTGATACGAGCCAGCGCATCCCTCTGAACAAGAAAAAGACCACCCCATGCCTGTCATCAAGATCCTTCCCCATCCCGAATACTGCCCCGCTGGCACTGAGATCACGGCGCCCGCAGGCACCTCGATCTGCGAAGCCCTGCTGGACAACCACATCAACATCGAGCACGCCTGCGACATGAGCTGTGCCTGCACCACCTGCCACGTCATCGTGCGCCAGGGGCTGAATTCGCTGAATGCGGCAGAAGAAGAGGAAGAAGACCTGCTGGACCGCGCCTGGGGCCTGGAACCGCAGTCGCGCCTGTCGTGCCAGGCCATCCTGGCGCAGACCGACCTGATCGTCGAAATTCCGAAGTACACGATCAACCACGCCAAGGAAAACCACTGATGTCCCGGCAAATTGTTCTGGACACTGAGACCACCGGCCTTTCGGCCGAAGGTGGTGACCGCATCATTGAACTGGGTTGTGTGGAGCTGCTCAACCGCAAGCTGACCGGCAACAACCTGCACCTGTACTTCAACCCTGGCCGTGACAGCCATGAAGATGCGCTGAAGGTGCACGGCATTAGCAATGAGTTCCTGAAGGACAAGCCCAAATTTGCCGACGTGGTGGACGACATCCTGCAGTACCTGCAGGGCGCCGAGATCATCATCCACAACGCTGCGTTCGACGTAGGCTTTCTCAACAAGGAACTGGAGCTGGTGGGGCGCCCGGCGTTTGGCACCTATGTGCAAAGCGTGACTGACACGCTGGCCATGGCCAAGGAGATGTACCCGGGCAAGCGCAACTCGCTGGACGCCCTGTGCGACCGTCTGGGCGTGGACAACTCGGGCCGTACGCTGCACGGCGCCTTGCTCGACG
>NZ_QAIM01000450.1:31797-35192 GCF_003061035.1 Acidovorax sp. HMWF018 | reverse complement strand
CCGACGTCTACATCAATCTCACGCGCGGGCAGGATGCCTTGCTGATCGCCGACGATGGCCATGACAGCGCTGACGGCGTGAAGGTGGCAGCCATCGATTTGCGTGGCCTTGCGCTGCCGGTGCTGCGGGCGAGCGAACAAGAGCAGGCGGCCCATGCCGAGGTGCTCACGCAGATCGACAAGGCCAGCGGTGGCAAAACAATTTGGCGAACTCTCCAGTCGGCCTGAAAAGCTGTGCCATAATAGAAGGCTGTCGCAGCGACAAGGGTGATTAGCTCAGCGGTAGAGCACTGCCTTCACACGGCAGGGGTCACATGTTCGATCCATGTATCACCCACCATGTTGCTGCCAGACTTTTCGCAGCGGTATCCTTCTCCAAGGTGCTTGCGACGGGTGATTAGCTCAGCGGTAGAGCACTGCCTTCACACGGCAGGGGTCACATGTTCGATCCATGTATCACCCACCAATTCAAAAACCCCTGCAGGTTCCTGACCTGCAGGGGTTTTTTCTTGGCTCGTCCGCCTGTCTGCAAGCTGCAAAGTGCAGCGACCATTCGCCAAAGCGGCGTACAACGCAGGCTTGCGCGCTACATTTGTCGCCCGTACCTGCAACGCTGCATCCATGATCACCTTCCACAATCCCTTGCACCAGGGGCATGCACCGGCCCACGAATTCTTCCGGGGCGAGCGCGTGCCCTGTTTTGAAAAACCCGAACGTGTGGACTATGTGGAAGACGCCCTGCGCACACGCGGCCACGCCATGGTGTTGCCCGATGTGGACTGCAATGCCGTGCTGGCGCAGGTGCATGCGCCGCGCTATCTGGCCTTTCTGCAGACCGCCTGGCAACAATGGCTGGCGCTGGACCCAACCAATGCCTCAGTGCAGCCTTTTCCGTCTGTCTGGCCGGTGCGCACGCTGCGCAGTGATGTGGAACCCGATAACTTTGTCGCACGGCTGGGGCTGTACTCCATGGACAACGGTACACCCATGGCGGCAGGAACCTGGGCCGCAGCCAAGGCGGGGGCCGATGCTGCTGCCAGCGCGGCGGCACGCGTTGCGCTGGGGACGCACGCCGCGTTTTGCTGCACACGGCCGCCAGGGCATCATGCGGGCCCGGACTTCATGGGGGGCTATTGCTTCTTGAACAACGCCGCCGTGGCAGCGCAAACCCTGCGCAACCAGGGCGCCCAGCGTGTGGCGGTGCTGGATGTGGACTACCACCACGGCAACGGCACGCAGAGCATCTTTTACGACCGCAGCGATGTGCTGTTCATCAGCATGCACGGTGACCCGCGCACGGAGTACCCCTTCTACCTGGGCCACGCCGACGAGACGGGCGAGGGGGCTGGTGTTGGTTTCAACCTGAACCTGCTCTTACCTGCGGGCACCAGCGCGGCAACATGGTTCGATGCACTTGAGCAAGCGTGCCTGCGCATCACGGATTACCGCGCCGACGGGCTGGTGATTTCTCTGGGGCTGGATGCCTTTGAGGGCGATCCCATCTCGCGGTTTGCACTGGCATCGTCAGATTTCACCCGCCTGGGCGAGCGGCTGGCACGGCTGGGGTTGCCCACGGTGTTCGTGCTGGAAGGCGGCTATGCGGCGGCCGAGCTGGGCACCAATGCCGTCAACGTGCTCGATGGTTTTGAGCAGGCCTGACGCGGCACCCGGCAGGTGATGGAGGAGACGCACTGATGATCGATACGGTGGATTGTGTGGTGGTGGGCGCGGGCGTGTTGGGTCTGGCGGTGGCCCGTGCACTGGCGCTCCAGGGGCGGGAGGTGATGGTGTTGGAGGCAGCGGACGCCATCGGCACTGGCACCAGTTCGCGCAACAGCGAGGTGATTCATGCCGGGCTGTATTACCCCGCAGGTTCGCTCAAGGCCCGGCTGTGCGTGCGGGGCAAGGAATTGCTTTACGCCTACTGCATGGAGCGCGGTGTGCCCCACCGCCGCTGCGGCAAGCTGCTGGTGGCCACCTCTGCCGCCCAGCTGGACAGCCTGGAAGGTATCCAGGTGCGGGCCCGTGCCAACGGAGTGCTGGACCTGCAACGCCTCAGCCGCGAAGAAGCCCTGGCGATGGAGCCAGCGCTGGCCTGCGTTGGTGCCT
The DNA here is from genome assembly GCF_003061035.1 of Acidovorax sp. HMWF018. Taxonomy (NCBI): domain Bacteria; kingdom Pseudomonadati; phylum Pseudomonadota; class Betaproteobacteria; order Burkholderiales; family Comamonadaceae; genus Acidovorax; species Acidovorax sp. HMWF018. Next base: position 33,084 of record NZ_QAIM01000450.1, on the reverse strand, counting down.
TGCACTCGCCCAGCACCGGCATCGTCGATAGCCATGCGCTCATGCTGGCGCTGCAGGGCGATCTGGAGCATGCGGGTGGTGTTGTAGCGCTGAATTCGCCGCTAGCTCTAGCATCTATTGGCTCTGATGCTATTGATTTGGAAGCGATTGATGGCACACGCCTCCGCGCACGCACCGTGGTCAACGCCGCCGGGTTGCACGCCCCCGCGCTGGCTGCAAGGTTTGCGGGGCTGGCCCCGCAGCATGTGCCTACCGCTTACTACGCCAAGGGCAACTATTTCACGTTGACGGGCAAGGCGCCGTTCAGCCGACTGATTTACCCGGTGCCCGAGGCGGCTGGGCTGGGTGTACACCTCACGCTGGACCTGGGCGGCCAGGCCAAGTTTGGCCCGGACGTGCAATGGGTGGACTCGCCCGACGATCTGCAGGTGGACCCCGCGCGCGGCGATGCCTTCTATGCCGAGGTGCGCAAATATTGGCCGGGCTTGCCAGATGGCGCTCTGGCGGCGGGCTACGCGGGCATGCGCCCCAAGATCCACGGGCCCAGTGCACCCGCTGCCGACTTCGTCATTCAAGGGCCTGCTGTCCATGGGGGAGCCGGGTTGGTCAACCTCTTTGGCATCGAGTCGCCCGGCTTGACAAGTGCCCTGGCCATTGCGGAGCATGTGGCTGCGCTGGTTTGATCTGCAGCAAGCCATTTGCAATCAGTAACCTCTTGCGTCCCCGTCCTACGAGGGGTTTCTGCGCGGATGGCTAAGATGAACTTCAGTCCCAACGTTCGCGTGCGGGGTTTTCCATCACTTTTGGCACTACACAGAAAGGCTTGTATGACTGCTTCTGACACCACGACCACCCAGGGCGAACTGGAAAAGCTGGTTTCCGATCTGCGGGGGCTGTTGGCCAACAAGGACCTGGACGCAGTGCCTGAAATCAAGCTGTTGCGCCAGCGCCTGGACGATGGCATGCACAACGTGCGTGAGTCCGCTGTGCGCGCCGCTCAGGACGCCGCCCGCCAAGCGAAGGAAGCCGCCTTGGCCGCCGACCGCTACGCCCATGACGAACCTTGGCGTGTGGCGGGTGCTGCATTGGCCGTGGGTGCGTTGGTTGGCTTTCTGCTTGCACGCCGCTGATCGTCGCTGTCCCACCATGACGGCACGCCACAGAGGCAACAAGACATGAATTGGCTCTCGCTGCTGGGTCTGGAAGGGTTGGCCGCCCGCTGGCGTGCCAACCTGATCGAGGGCGCCATCGCCGCCGAAGACCGGATGGATCTGGCCCGCCTGGAAT
>NZ_QAIM01000450.1:18761-31787 GCF_003061035.1 Acidovorax sp. HMWF018 | reverse complement strand
GGCTTACGGTGGTGGCCCTGATCATGGTGTCGCTGGCGGTGCTGGTGCACTTTTGGGACTCACCGCAACGCACGCTGGTGGCGTGGCTGGTGGCTGCCGTGTGGGCTGCAGGCTGGGCCGCCGCCACGGTGTCGTTGGTGTCTGTGGCGCAGCGCGCGGGCAGCGGCTTTGCGCTGACGCGGCGAGAGTTGGCCCAGGACTGGCGTGACATCAAGGAGCGCTTGTGAGCACCCCCCACCCAACAATTGGTACACCGCAGACTGCGCCCACGGTAAGGCTGGTGGCTACGCCGGAGCAGCAGCGTGTGCTTGACCGAATTGAACTGCAGCGCGAGCGGCTGCGTGCCCGCCGCGTGGCCCGGGCCCAGGCCCGCGCGCTCGCGGAGCAAGCCGGAGGCGCCACGGGCGGTGGAGATGCCTCGCTGGCGCTGCGCGCCGCCGGGTTCGCGCGCGAACACCCGCTGGCGGTGGCGGCCATGGCCGGTGTCGCTCTGGTCGCCGGCCCGCGCAGGTTGATCCGATGGGCGGGCATTGTCCTGCCGATGCTGATGCGCTTGCGGCGCTGACCACTGGCGGGGTTGCGGAGGGCGGCGTCCCGCTACTCAAACCCACGCCGAAAACTGAAACGGAGCCCTGTTGCCAGAGGCTCCGTTTTCTTATGGGGCCATGCGGTCGAGCGTTTGTGGCCCGAGGGGTCAGCGCAAGGCCTTGATGGCCTTGGCGGCCTTCACAACCAGCGCAGGGCCTTCATAAATCAGGCCGGTGTAGATCTGCACCACGTCTGCCCCTGCGCGAATCTTGCTCACTGCGTCGTCGGCGCTCATGATGCCGCCGACACCAATGATGGGGAATCCGCTGCCCAAGGTTGCGCGCAGCTGCCGAATGACCTGGTTGCTGGCTTCCAGCACCGGAGTGCCACTCAACCCCCCCGTCTCTTCCGCGTGGCGCATGCCTTGCACCGCAGCGCGGCTGATGGTCGTGTTGGTGGCAATCACACCGTCCATGCCGTGGCGCTGCAGCGTGGCAGCGATCACTGCCACCTGGGCTTCATCCAGGTCCGGTGCAATTTTCACAAAAACCGGCACGCGCCGCTGGTGCTGGGCAGCCAGCGTCTCACGGCGCTCGGCAATCGCTCCCAGCAGTGCATCCAGTGCGGCATCGCTTTGCAATGCGCGCAGGTTCTGGGTGTTGGGTGAGCTGATGTTGACCGTCACATAGTCGGCATGGGGGTATACGCCCTCCAGGCAGATCAGGTAGTCGCTGGTGGCGTTCTCGATGGGGGTGGTGGCGTTCTTGCCGATGTTGAGACCGAGCAGCATGGGATGCTGACGGTTCTGCTTGCGAAACTGCGCCTGCTGCACATTGCGCAGGAAGGCGTCCAGGCCTTCGTTGTTGAAGCCCAGGCGGTTGATCAGTGCGCGGGCCTCGGGCAGGCGAAACATGCGCGGCTTGGGGTTGCCCGGCTGCGCTTTGGGGGTCACGGTGCCCACCTCCACAAAACCGAAACCCATGGCGCCCAGCGCGTCAATGCAGCGCGCATTCTTGTCCAGGCCCGCCGCCATGCCCACGCGGTTGGGAAACTTCAGCCCCGCCAGGGTGATGGGGTCGTTCACAGTTTCGTTGCACCAGGCCCATTGCAGCGGCGTGCGCTGCCCGCGCGCCAGCATGTCCATGGTGAGTTCGTGAGCGGCCTCGGCATCCATGCCGAAGAGAAAGGGGCGGGTGAGGGCGTAGGGGATCAGGGACATGGGGAGATAATTCAGGATTACCCCCGATTTTCTCCCATGACGACCACCACTCCCCTGACCCAAGACGAACTCAAGACCCTGGTAGGCAAAGCCGCACTGCAATACGTGGTGCCTGGCGAGATTGTGGGGGTGGGCACCGGCTCCACCGTCAACAAGTTCATTGACGCCCTGGCGGGCATGAAGGACCAGATCAAGGGCGCTGTATCCAGTTCCGTAGCCAGCACCGATCGCCTGAAGGCACTGGGCATCGCCGTGTTCGATGCCAATGAGGTGCCGTCGCTCTCCGTCTATATCGACGGCGCGGACGAGATCGACGGCCAGGGTTACATGGTCAAGGGCGGCGGCGCTGCACTGACACGCGAGAAGATCGTGGCAGCGTTGGCCGAGCGCTTTGTGTGTATTGCCGACGAATCCAAGTTGGTGAAGGCCCTGGGCCAGTTTCCGTTGCCGGTGGAGGTGATCCCGATGGCTGCCAATCACATTGCGCGCCGTTTTGCCGCCATGGGTGGACAGGCCAGCTTGCGACTCAAAGACGGACAGCCACTGGTGACTGACAACGGCCAGCACATTCTGGACGTGAAGGGCTTGTCCATCACCGACCCGCTGGCGTTCGAGTCAGAGATCAATCAATGGCCTGGCGTGGTGACCGTGGGTGTGTTTGCCCACCAGAAGGCATCCGTGTGCCTGCTGGGTACGGCGCAGGGCGTGAAGACCATCACCTATTGAGGAATGGTGGTGGGGCGGGTGACAAGCCCACCCCCGTAGTTCGCCAATACAAAAGGGGCCTCTGGAGGCCCCTTTCTGTTGTGTGGAGGTGAATGGAAGGACGTAGCCGTCTGGAGGCGGCTACGTCACAGTGTCAGAACCGGATACCGGCGGGATTGCTTGGTGTTGGGCCGTCATTGACCGGTGGAGGGAGCGCGGGCCGCGCCGGCGCTTTCGGTTCAGCGGCGGGTGCGGACTCCACCGGCTTGGCCGCAACCAGCGGGGTGGGCGCCGGCTGGCGGTAGTTGCTGGGCAACTGGGATTGTTTGGGGTAGCCCGCTGCGTCGAGGTATTGGATCCACTCTGCGTCTGAAAAGCCCACCAGTTGCTGGCCGCCAATGGTGCCAAAAGGCAGGCTGGTGCTGCCACTCAGGCGTTGCAGTGCGGCAATGTCCTCATTGCTGGCCACTGTGCGCTCGGTGTACGGCACACCGCGTGATGTCAGCATGTTGCGCAAGCTTCCGCAGGGCGCGCAGTCATTGCCGGTGTAGATGGTCACCGGGTACCGGTTGGCCACCTGGCGCAGTTCGTAAGGCAACGCTCCATTGGCCGCTGCTGGGCTTGCGGTCGCGGCAGCCGGGGCTGCAGGGCTGCGCGCGGGCGGTGCAGTGGTTTCGGCCGGAGGGCGGTCCGAGAAAGTCACCTTGCCGTCGGGCCCGACAATGCGATAGACATTCTGCGCCTGGGCCCCCACAGAGGCCAGGGCCATCAACAAGGAGGCAGCGGCAGGAGCGAACGTTGTACGGGGCATGCGGGTTCTCCTCATTCTTGTGGGGCTGTGGTTTTCAGAGGCCAGGCGACAGACCGCACTCAGGCGGTCAGTTCTTCCGCCATGCCCTGGTGGCGCAGCAGGGCATCCAGACTGGGCTCGCGGCCACGGAAGGCCTTGAAGGACTCCATGGCGGGGCGGCTGCCACCCGCTTCCAGAATGGCCTCACGGTAGCGTCTCCCGGTTTCGGTGCTGGGCAAGCCGTCGGTACCGGCGGTTTCTTCAAAGGCGGCGTAGGCGTCGGCGCTGAGTACCTCGGCCCATTTGTAGCTGTAGTACCCCGCTGCATAGCCGCCGGCAAAGATGTGGCTAAAGGTGTGGACCGTGCGGCTGAACGCGGGCGGCTGCAGCACGGCCACTTCCTGGCGCACCTGGGTCAGCAGGGGCATGAAGTCCTGGGCCGGGTCGTGTTCGGTGTGCAGCAGCATGTCGAACAAGGCAAACTCGATCTGGCGCAGGGTCTGCATGCCGCTCTGGAAGTTCTTGGCGGCAATCATCTTGTCAAACAGCGTGCGCGGCAGCGGCTCGCCGGTGTCCACATGGGCCGTCATGTGTCTGAGCACATCCCATTCCCAGCAGAAGTTTTCCATGAACTGGCTGGGCAGTTCCACGGCGTCCCATTCGACGCCGCCAATCCCGGAAACATCGCGTTCGTTCACCTGGGTCAGCATGTGATGCAGTCCATGGCCAAATTCATGGAACAGCGTGATCACGTCGTCGTGGGTCAATAGTGGCGGCTTGCCGTCCACGCCGTCCGCGAAGTTGCAGACGAGGTGGGCAATCGGCATTTGCAGCACTCCGGTGTCGGGGCGCTGCCAGCGCGTGCGCACGTCATCCATCCAGGCGCCGCCCCGCTTGCCGGTGCGGGCGGGCTGATCGAGGTAGAACTGGCCCACCAGTTGGCCGTTGCGTTCGATGCGATAGAACTCCACCGCAGGGTGCCACACCGGTGCCGTGTCGCGGCGGATGGACACTTCAAACAGCGTCTCAATGATCTTGAACAGGCCTGCCAATACCTTGGGTGCCGTGAAGTACGCCTTGAGCTCCTGCTCGCTGAAGGCGTAGCGGGCTTCCTTGAGCTTTTCAGAGATGTAGGGCCAGTCCCAGGGCTGCGGATCGGCCAGGCCCAGGTGTTCGGCCGCAAAGGCGCGCAGGTCGGCCACATCCTTTTCGGCATAAGGCCGGGCGCGGCGGGCGAGATCACGCAAGAACTGGACAACCTCGGCGGGCGACTGGGCCATCTTGGGCACCACGGAGACTTCACCAAAGTTGGCGTAGCCCAGCAGCTGGGCTTCTTCTCGGCGCAAGGCCAGGATTTCGCCAATCAGCGCGGTGTTGTCGAATTTCTGGCCTTCGCCTTCGGCCTGGTCCGAGGCACGGGTGACATAGGCGCGGTACAGCTTGGCGCGCAGGTCGCTGCGGGTGGCAAACTGCATCACCGGCAGGTAGCAAGGCATTTTCAGGGTGAGCTTGTAGCCTGGTTTCCCGTCCGCCTGTGCCGCCGCCAAAGCGGCTTGCTGCACATCGGCCGGTACACCGTCCAGTTCCTCAGCGGTGGCGTAGTAGGCAAAGGCATCGGTGGCGTCCAGTGCGTTTTCGCTGAACTTCTGGCTCAACTCGGCCTGGCGTTCCTGGATCTGGGCGAAGCGCTCTTTGGCCACCCCGGTCAGCTCAGCGCCGCTGAGCACGAAGTTGCGCACTGCGTTGCGGTGGGCTTGGCGCTGCTCGGGCGTCAGGGTGGCGGGGTCGATGGCCTTGTACTTGGCATAGAGGCGTTCGTCAGCCCCCAGGCGGGTCCAGAACTCCGTGACGCGAGGCAGGGCGGCGTTGTAGGCCGCGCGCAGTTCCGGTGTGTCGGCAACGCTGTTGAGGTGGCTGACAGCCCCCCACGCGCGGCCGAGCTGTTCGGTGGCTACATCCAGCACCTTGGCGATGGCATCCCAGCGGGCAGGGAAGTCGGGCGCCGTGACGGTCTCCAGAGCCTGATTGGCACGCTCCAGCAGCGCATCAACCGCAGGGGCTACGTCCTGTGGGGTGATGCGGTCAAAGGCGGGGAGGTCGGAGAAGTCGAGAAGGGCGTTGCTCATGCGGGATTAGATGGCGCCAGGCGGCGCAGGTTCAAGTTGCAAAGCGGCTGGCGTCTCCCCCGGGCGCGGTCAGCGCGCGGCAGCCCGCTCGGCGGCTTCGATGGTGTTCACCAGCAGCATGGTAATGGTCATGGGTCCAACCCCGCCAGGGACGGGGGTGATCCAGCCCGCCACCTCTTTGACGCCCTCAAAGTCCACATCGCCACACAGTTTGCCGTCGGCCTTGCGGTTGATGCCTACGTCGATCACGATGGCACCGGGCTTGACCATGTCGGCGGTGAGCGTGTTGGCGCGGCCGACCGCAGCCACCACGATGTCTGCCTGGCGGGTGTGGTAGCCCAGGTCGGGGGTGCCGCTGTGGGTGACGGTGACCGTGGCATTGGCCTGCAGCAGCAGCAGGGCCATGGGCTTGCCCACGGTATTGCTGCGCCCGATGACCACGGCATGTTTGCCCTTGATCGACTGGCCGGTGGACTCGATGAGCTTCATGCTGCCGTAGGGCGTGCAGGGGCGGAAACCGTCCAGCCCGGCCATGAGTTCGCCAGCCGACAGCACCGAGTAGCCATCCACATCCTTGGAGGTGGCAATGGCCTCGATGACCTTGTGCGGGTCAATGTGCTTGGGCAGGGGCATCTGCACCAGGATGCCGTGCACTGTGGGGTCGGCATTGAGGGCTTCTATGCGTGCCAGCAGCGCAGCCTCGCTCAGATCGGCGTCGTACTTTTCAAAGATGGAGCGCACGCCGCTGTCCTCGCAGGCCTTGACCTTGTTGCGCACATACACGGCCGAGGCTGGGTCTTCGCCCACCAGAATCACCGCCAGGCCAGGCTGGTGGCCACGGGCGGTGAGGGCGGCAGCGCGTTGCGCCACCTCGCTGCGAAGTTGGCGGGAAAGGGCGTTGCCGTCGATGAGTTGGGCTGTCATGTCAGAAAATACAAGTCAAAATGGCTGGTGGCGCTAGTTCAATATGCGCTGGTAGCTATCAAAATGGGAGCAATCAGCCCTTGGGCGCGTTCTGCCCCAGAGCGATCTTGAGCAGATCGGCCACCGTGTTGGCGTTGAGCTTTTCCATGATGTTGGCGCGGTGTGCCTCCACTGTCTTGATGCTGATGCCCAGGTCGTCAGCGATCTGCTTGTTCAGGCGACCGGCCACGATGCGTTCGAGCACCTGCGCCTCGCGGCTGGTGAGCTTGGACAGCAGGGCGTCGCGGCTGGCGGCCTGCTGGTAGCCCGCGAAGGCTTCGCGGGCGTGGTCCAGCATGCGCTCGACCAGGCCCACCAGCTCTTCTTCGTCAAAAGGCTTCTGGATGAAGTCCAGCGCGCCTTTCTTCATGGTGTTCACGGCCATGGGCACGTCGCCGTGGCCGGTGATGAACACGATGGGCAGCGGCGATTTGCGCTCAATGAGGCGGTCCTGCAGTTCCAGGCCGGTCATGCCGCCCATGCGGATGTCCACGATGAGGCAGGCCACCTCGCGCGGATCGTAGCGTGAGAGAAACGTCTCGGCCGAATCAAAGCAACGCACCCGGTAGTCCTTGCCTTCCAGCAGCCACTGCAGGGAATCGCGAACTGCTTCGTCGTCGTCCACAACGTAAACAGTGCCTTTTTTCGGAATCAAGCTCATGCAACAGTCCTTGGGTTTTGTTCGTTTGCTACAGAATTTGTAGTGGCATCAGCAGGCTTGGCAAGCGGCAGCCAGAAGGAGAACCTGCAGCCTGTAACCTCCGAGCCATTGTAGAGGTTCTCCGCCTGCATCCGGCCCTGGTGGGACTCGACGATGCTGCGGCACAGATTGAGGCCCATGCCCATGCCTTCCTGCTTGGTAGAGAAGAAGGCCTCGAACAGGCGCTCCAGCACTTCGGGGGCCAGCCCCTTGCCTGTGTCCTGCACCGAGAACTCGACCACCTGGCGGTCATCGATCTGCTTGGGCACCACGCGCAGCTCCACGCTGCGGTTGGGGGCGGGGCGGTCGGCGTGCTGGATGGCCTCGGCGCCGTTCTTCATCAGGTTGACGAGCACCTGCTCGATCAGGATGGTGTCGGCCATCACTTGCGGCAGGCGTGCGGCGACGTAGTGCGTCAGGCGCACGTTGTGCCGGCGCAGTTCGATGTCGGCCAGCTCGACGGCTTCGTTGACCATCGAATGCACATCGGCCAGCGTGCGGTTGGGCTCACTCTTTTTCACGAACGAGCGAATCCGCTGGATGATCTGGCCTGCGCGCTGCGCCTGGTGGGCTGTCTTTTGCAGGGCGGTGAGCAGGGCTTCTTCGGTGAGCTGTCCGCTCTGGATGCGCGAAACCATGCCGCTGCAGTAGTTGTTGATGGCGGTGAGCGGCTGGTTGAGTTCGTGCGCCACGCTGGATGCCATCTCGCCCATGGTGATGAGGCGGCTGACCGACTGCGCGCGCTCGGCCTGCCGCTGGGCCTGCTCTTCAGCCAGGCGGCGGGGGGTGATGTCCGTGGCAATCACCATCTGGGCCAGGCGGCCGTCCACCCAGTTCAGATAGCGCGAGCGCACTTCCAGCCACTTGCCCAGGTCGGGCAGGTAGATCTCGGCGTTTTCACTGCGGGCGCTGGTCAGCGTGTCGGTGGGCAGGCCCATCAGGCCGTCCTCATCGTCCATGCCACTTTGCTCCTTGCCCGCAATCGGCACCACACCTGCCTGCGCCACCAGTTGCAGGTGCCCGCCGGTTTGCGACCCGAACCACTGACGGTAGAGCTTGTTGGCAAACAGCAGCTCTTCGCTGCCCAGTGGTGCCACCGACACCGAGGCGTCCAGCGATTCCAGCACGATGGTGAAGCGTTCGTGCGACGCCGACAGCTGTTCACGAATGCGGTTGGGCTCGGTGATGTCAGTCATCGACGTCATCCAGCCTGTCTGCTGGCCATGGGCGTCGATCAGTGGCGACACATAGAGCCGGGCGTCGAACAGCGTCCCGCTCTTGCGCTTGACGCGCACCTGAAAGCCGCCTGCCATGGTGTTGCCGCGCAGTTCGTCGCGCAGCTTGGCCTGCAGGGTTTCGTGATCGGCCTCGGGCCAGTAGGGGAAGGGGGCTTTCAGGCCCACCAGCTCTTCGGCACTCCAGCCCGTCATCTGGCAAAAGGCGGCGTTCACATAGCTGATGCGGCCTTCCATATCCAGGGCGCGCATGCCGGTGAGGATGGAGTTTTCCATCGCCCGGCGAAAGTTGGTCTCGGCCACCAGAGCCTCTTGCGCCTGCATGCGGCGACGGGTGTGGCGCCAGGTGGCGATCAGCATCCAGGCCGTCATCGCGCTCAACGTGCCCACCAGCCAGAACAGCCCGCTGCCCACCACACCAAGCGACGTGCGGTACGCCTGGGCGCGCAGCACCAGACCGTTGCCAACGGGGGAGACCGGTACCTCGTACTCGTTGGCCTTGGGCGTCCAGGGGAGCAACTGCGTGGCCTTGTTGCGCGGGCCCAGCGGCGTGCCCGCCAGCACCTGGTTCTTGCTGTCGAGCAGCGTCACCGCGTAGCGCGCCAGCACTTCGGTGGGGGTGCCGTAGCGCAGCAGGCTGTCGATGGAATATTCACCCAGCACCACGCCGCTGAACTTGCCCTGGTTGTTGAGCGGTACCTGCAACTGCAGCAGTGGGGTCGCATCGCCCGACGTGGCGGCCGGCTGCGCGTACACCGGTTGCTGCAGGTCCCGCGCCAGGCCAAAGGTGTCGGCGGTGTCCCCGGGCTTGAGAACTTCGCCTGCGATGCGCAGCTCACCACTGGCCAGTGTCGGGGCGGCCTGGCTTGCGCGGATGCGTCGGCGGTCGTCAATCCAGGTGATGGCCTGCAGCTCAGGGTACTGGCTGATCAGTGCCTCGGCGCGGCTGATGAACTCAGCCTTGCCCAGGTCCTGGTTGGACACATCGCGTGCGATGCGCATGAGTTGCTCTTGCCGCTCCAGCAGGCGCAGGCGTACGCGCTGCTGGGCGTATTCCACGTCGCGTCGTAGGGCTTCTTGTTCACGCTCGGCTTCTTCGGCGCGCAGGTACCAGAACGCCGCAACGATGGCGGCCAAGAACATCAGCACTGCCGCAAGGGGGGCGAGTGCGGCAAAACGGTCTTGCCGGGTGGGCGACAAGCCGCGCCACCACTTGCGCCACCAGCGTATCGGCGCTGCCACGGTCGTGGCCGTGGGGGAGGAGGTGGTGGGCATCGAATCCATGTGGGGAGTGTAGAGGAGCCCCGGGAGTGCTCAGGCCTTCCGCATCATGTGCGCCTGCAGCAAATTATTGCAATATGAAATGAATAAGCACCATTTGAAATTACGAAAAAATATGCGAAACTAGAGCCAACGTACTAAATTGCTGCCACACCTACAGGAGACAAAGCATGTCAGCTCAGCCCGACCCTCAGGCCGGTTTCGGCATCGGTTCCGATACCGACCAGCAAGAAACCCGTGAATGGATGGACGCGCTGTCCGCCGTGATCGACAAGGAGGGCCCAGAGCGCGCCCACTTCCTGTTGGAACAACTTCTTGAACACGCCCGCCAGAGCAGCATCGACCTGCCGTTTTCTGCCAACACGGGTTACGTCAACACCATCGAGCCGGAAAAAGAGGCGCACTGCCCTGGCAACATCGCCATCGAAAAGCGCCTGCGCGCCTACATGCGCTGGAACGCCATGGCCATGGTGGTGCGTGCCAACCGCCTGAACCCTGCCGACGGCGGCGACCTGGGCGGTCACATTGGGTCGTTTGCTTCGGTGGCCAGCATGTTCGGTGCGGGCTTCAACCACTTCTGGCATGCCGCCAGCGAAGACCACGGCGGTGACCTGCTGTACATCCAGGGCCACAGCGCTCCCGGCATCTATGCGCGCGCTTACCTTGAGGGCCGCCTGAGCGAAGAGCAGCTCGACAGCTTCCGCCAGGAAGTGGACGGCAAGGGCCTATCCAGCTACCCGCACCCCAAGCTGATGCCCGAGTTCTGGCAGTTCCCTACGGTGTCCATGGGCCTGGGGCCATTGATGGCCATCTATCAGGCCCGCTTCCTCAAGTACCTGCACGCCCGTGGCATTGCCAACACCGAAAACCGCAAGGTGTGGGTGTTCTGCGGTGACGGTGAAATGGACGAACCCGAATCCCTGGGCGCCATCGGCCTGGCCGCGCGCGAAAACCTCGACAACCTGGTCTTCGTGATCAACTGCAACCTGCAGCGCCTGGACGGCCCGGTGCGGGGCAACGGCAAGATCGTGCAAGAACTCGAAGGCGAGTTCCGCGGCGCGGGCTGGAACGTGATCAAGCTGCTGTGGGGCAATGGCTGGGATGCCTTGCTGGCCCGCGACAAGACCGGCAAGCTCAAGCAGCTGATGATGGAAACGCTGGACGGCGATTACCAGGCCATGAAGGCCAACGACGGCGCCTTCGTGCGCAAGAACTTCTTCGGCAAGTACCCCGAGACGCTCAAGCTCGTCGAGCACATGACCGACGAAGAGGTGTTCGAGCTGCGCCGTGGCGGCCACGAGCCCGCCAAGGTGTATGCCGCCTTCCACGCTGCCAATGAGCACAAGAACCAGCCCACCGTGCTGCTGGTCAAGACCGTCAAGGGTTATGGCATGGGCAAGGCCGGTGAAGGCAAGAACACCGTGCACCAGACCAAGAAGCTGTCGGACGAGGACATCAAGTACATCCGCGACCGCTTCAACATCCCGATCCCGGACAGCCAGCTGGCTGACATTCCGTACTACAAACCGGCCGATGACACCCCGGAGATGCAGTACCTGCACGAGCGCCGCAAGGCCCTGGGTGGCTACCTCCCCAAGCGTCGTCCCAAGGCGGACGAGCACTTCACCGTGCCCGCCATCGAGACCTTCAAGGCCATCCTGGAGCCCACGGCCGAAGGCCGTGAAATTTCCACCACCCAGGCCTACGTGCGCTTCATCACGCAACTGCTGCGCGACCAGGCCCTGGGGCCGCGTGTGGTGCCCATCCTGGTGGATGAGGCCCGCACCTTCGGCATGGAAGGCCTGTTCCGCCAGATCGGCATCTACAACCCCAAGGGCCAGCTGTACACCCCGGTCGATCGCGACCAGGTGATGTACTACAAGGAAGACAAGGCCGGCCAGATCCTGCAGGAAGGCATCAACGAAGCCGGCGGCATGGCCAGCTGGATCGCTGCCGCCACCAGCTACAGCACCAACAACCGCATCATGGTGCCGTTCTACGTGTACTACTCGATGTTCGGCTTCCAGCGCATTGGCGACCTGGCCTGGGCTGCGGGTGACATGCAGGCCCGTGGCTTCTTGCTGGGCGGCACCTCGGGCCGTACCACGCTCAACGGTGAAGGCCTGCAGCACGAAGATGGTCACAGTCACATCCTGGCCAACACCATCCCCAACTGCGTGAGCTACGACCCCACCTTTGCCCACGAAGTGGCGGTGATCATGCACCGTGGTCTCAAGCGCATGGTCGAGCAGCAGGAAAACGTCTTCTACTACATCACGCTGCTGAACGAGAACTACCCGATGCCGGGCCTCGTGGAAGGCACGGAAGAGCAGATCATCAAGGGCATGTACCTGTGCAAGTCCGGCGCCGAGGGTGAAAAGCGCGTGCAACTGCTGGGTTCGGGCACCATCCTGCGCGAGTCGCTCGCCGCCCAAACCCTGCTGGCCGCCGACTGGGGCGTGCAGGCCGATGTGTGGAGCTGCCCGAGCTTCAACGAACTCACCCGCGAAGGCCAGGACGTGGACCGCTGGAACCTGCTGCACCCGCTGGAAACCCCGCGCGTGCCGTTTGTGGCGCAGCAGCTGGGCAGCAGCACGGGCCCCGTGGTCGCATCCACGGACTACATGAAGGCCTATGCCGAGCAGATCCGTCCCTTCGTACCCAAGGGCCGCAACTACAAGGTGCTGGGCACCGACGGTTTTGGTCGCAGCGACTTCCGCAGCAAGCTGCGCGAGCACTTCGAGGTGAACCGCCACTACATCGTCGTCGCCGCCCTCAAGGCGCTGAGCGAAGACGGCGTGCTGCCCGCCACCAAGGTGGCCGAGGCGATCGCCAAGTACGGCATCAATGCTGACAAGATCAACCCGCTCTACGCATAAAACGAACGGAGACAGAACAATGGCATTGGTCAACATTCAAGTCCCGGACATCGGGGACTTCGACGAAGTGGGCGTGATCGAGTTGCTGGTCAAGGTGGGTGACACCGTGAAGGCCGAGCAGTCGCTCATCACGGTGGAATCGGACAAGGCATCGATGGAGATCCCATCCAGCCACGCAGGCGTGGTCAAGGAACTCAAGATTGCATTGGGCGACAAGGTCAAGCAAGGCTCGGTGATTGCCGTGGTGGAGTCCGCTGACGCGGGCGCTGCCGCAGCCCCGGCCGCTGCGCCGGCTCCTGCAGCGGCGGCTCCCGCCCCAGTGGCGGCACCTGCGCCAGCTCCTGCTGCTGCAGCCCCCGCAGCCCCTGCGGCCACAGGCCCGGTCGAAGTGCGCGTGCCCGACATCGGGGACTTCAAGGACGTGGCCGTCATCGAGATGCTGGTCAAGGTCGGCGATACCATCAAGGTCGAGCAGTCCCTGTTCACCGTCGAATCCGACAAGGCCTCCATGGAGATCCCGTCGCCCGCCGCTGGCGTGCTCAAGGAACTCAAGGTCAAGATTGGCGACACCGTCAACATTGGTGATCTGGTGGCTCTGCT
>NZ_QAIM01000450.1:10104-18745 GCF_003061035.1 Acidovorax sp. HMWF018 | reverse complement strand
CCCGCCTCAGCCACCGCCACCGCCTCGGTGCCTGTCCCTGCCCACCAGCCCGGCACCCCCACGGCAGGCCTGCCCCATGCATCGCCTTCGGTGCGCAAGTTCGCCCGCGAACTGGGCGTGCCCATCGACGAAGTCAAGGGCACCGGCCCCAAGGGCCGCATCACCCAGGACGACGTGGCCGCCTTCACCAAGCAGGTGATGGCAGGTGCGGTGCAGACCAAGGCCCAGGCCGCCAAGGCGCCCGCTGCGGCATCCGGTGGCTCCGGCGTGGGCCTGGACCTGCTGCCCTGGCCCAAGGTGGACTTCACCAAGTTTGGCCCGGTGGAGCGCAAGGATCTCTCGCGCATCAAGAAGATCAGCGGCGCCAACCTGCACCGCAACTGGGTCGTCATCCCGCACGTCACCAACCACGACGACGCGGACATCACCGACCTCGAAGCCTTCCGCGTGCAGTTCAACAAGGAGAACGAGAAGAGTGGCGTCAAGGTCACCATGCTCGCCTTCATGATCAAGGCCGCCGTGGCCGCACTCAAGAAGTTCCCCGAGTTCAACAGTTCGCTCGACGGCGACCAGCTGGTGCTGAAGAACTACTTCCACATCGGCTTTGCGGCCGACACGCCCAACGGTCTCGTTGTGCCGGTCATCCGCGACGCTGACCAAAAGGGCATCGTCCAGATCAGCCAAGAGATGGGCGACCTGGCCAAGAAGGCGCGCGACGGCAAGCTCGGCCCGGCCGACATGACCGGCGGCTGCTTCTCCATCAGCTCCCTGGGCGGCATTGGTGGGCGTTACTTCACGCCCATCATCAACGCCCCCGAAGTCGCCATCATGGGCGTGTGCAAGAGCAGCCTGGAGCCCAAGTGGGACGGCAAGCAGTTCGTCCCGCGCCTGATGCTGCCCCTGTCGCTTAGCTGGGACCATCGCGTGATCGACGGCGCCGCTGCCGCACGCTTCAACGTGTACTTTGCCTCGCTGCTGGCGGACTTCCGCCGCATCGTGATGTAACGAAAGGGCAAGACACACCATGGCAATCATCGACATCAAGGTGCCCGACATCGGCGACTTCGCCGAAGTGGCCATCATCGAAGTGCTGGTCAAACCCGGCGACACCATCAAGGCCGAGCAAAGCCTGATCACCGTGGAGTCCGACAAGGCCTCCATGGAGATCCCGTCCAGCCACGCTGGTGTGGTCAAGGAACTCAAGGTCAAGCTCGGCGACAAGATCGCCGAAGGCTCGGTGGTGCTGACGCTGGAAGTGCAGGGTGCAGGCGCAGCCGCTCCAGCGCCTGCCGCATCCCCAGCGCCTGCAATTTCAGAGCAGAAACCGGCTGTAGCGCAGGTAAATAATTTGCCGGCAGCTATCAATCCAGTAGCATCCAGCTTTGCTGGCTCCGCTGATCTGGACTGCGACGTGCTCGTGCTCGGCGGCGGCCCCGGCGGCTACAGCGCCGCTTTCCGCGCGGCCGACCTGGGCCTCAAGGTCGTCATCGTCGAACGCTACGCCACCCTGGGTGGCGTGTGCCTGAACGTGGGTTGCATCCCCTCCAAGGCGCTGCTGCACGTGGCAGCCGTGATGGACGAAGTCAGCCACATGGCCGACCTGGGCGTGGACTTTGGCGCCCCCGCCGTCAACATCGACAAGCTGCGCGGCCACAAGGAAAAGGTCATCGGCAAGCTCACCGGTGGCCTCGCCGCCATGGCCAAGATGCGCAAGGTGACCACCGTGCGTGGCTACGGTGCCTTCGTCGGCGCCAACCACCTCGAAGTGGAAGAAACCACCGGCACCGCGCAAGAAAAGACGGGTAGCAAGAAGGTCATCGCCTTCAAGAAGGCCATCATCGCCGCCGGCAGCCAGGCCGTGCGCCTGCCCTTCATGCCAGACGATCCCCGCGTGGTCGACTCCACCGGCGCCCTGGCGCTCAAGGAAGTCCCCAAGCGCATGCTCATTCTGGGCGGCGGCATCATCGGCCTCGAAATGGGCACCGTGTACAGCACGCTGGGCGCGCGCCTCGATGTGGTCGAAATGATGGACGGCCTGATGCAGGGCGCCGACCGCGACCTCGTCAAGATCTGGCAGAAGATGAACGCCAAGCGCTTCGACAACATCATGTTGAAGACGAAGACCGTGGGCGCCGAGGCAACCCCCGAAGGCATCAAGGTCACGTTCGCGCCAGCGGAAGAGGGCGGCACCGCCCCCGAGCCGCAGGTGTACGACCTGGTGCTGCAGGCCGTGGGCCGCACGCCCAACGGCAAGAAGATCGCTGCCGAGAAGGCTGGCGTGGCGGTGACGGACCGTGGCTTCATCAACGTCGACATCCAGATGCGCACCAACGTGCCGCACATCTTCGCCATCGGCGACATCGTGGGCCAGCCCATGCTGGCGCACAAGGCGGTGCATGAGGCGCATGTGGCGGCCGAAGTCATTGCGGGTGAACTGCAGGGCAACAAAGAGCTGGCAGCCGCCGCCTTCAACGCCCGCGTTATTCCCAGTGTGGCCTACACCGACCCCGAAGTGGCCTGGGTGGGCCTGACCGAAGACCAGGCCAAGGCCCAGGGCATCAAGGTCAAGAAGGGCCTGTTCCCCTGGACGGCCTCTGGCCGCGCCATTGCCAACGGCCGCGACGAGGGCGTGACCAAGCTGCTGTTCGACGACTCGCCCGAAGCCCATGGCCACGGCAAGATCCTGGGCGGCGGCATGGTCGGCACCCATGCGGGCGACATGATTGGCGAGATTGCCCTGGCCATCGAGATGGGAGCCGACGCGGTGGACATCGGCAAGACCATCCACCCGCACCCCACGCTGGGCGAAAGCATCGGCATGGCGGCGGAGATTGCCCACGGGTCTTGCACGGACGTGCCACCACAGAAGAAGTGATCCGATGATTCGCTGAGAACGCTGCCGGTTCGGTCGCTGGCCGCGCAAGCCCAGAGGGGGTTGCGCGGCCTTTTCATTTTCTGGTGTGCATGCGGGCAAGCACGAGCCCACAGTGGCTGCGTGCTCTGGAGTGGTTGCGCTAAGTCTGCACAGGGTCTGCATGGGCATCTTAGAGCCTGTGACTTTTTGTTACTGTGGGCATCAAGTTTGCTAAGGGGTCACTACGAATCACTCTTTTGGTGAGACCCTGCATGAAACAAAATGCCTCGTTAGGTTCACATTTCTTCGTCTGGGGCCTTGTCTGCGCGTCCAGCTTTGTGGTGCTGGCTGCCAGCGCCTGGAGCTTGCACAGTGATCTGCAAGTTGCGCCCAGCGCGTCTGATGCCGCCTGGCAACGCTTGATGTGGCTTCTGTTGGCTGCGGCGGTGCTTGTCGGCGTCGCCTTGGTTCGTCTCCATCGGTCCGTAGCTCGCCAGTTGGGTGGCAGTCCCGACGCGTTGAACGAACACATCGCCCATTTGAGCGCCGGCCAATTAATGGCCTCCACCGCAACGCAGAGAACCGAATCCAGCAGTGCCCTAGCGGCAATTCATGCGCTGCGCGACTCGCTGGCTGAAAAAATCGGGCTATTACGGCAAGAGGCCGAAACGGTGGCTGTGGAATCGGTCACTTTTTCGTCCAATAACCTGGATCTGGCCACCAATATGTCGCAGCAGACCGAGTTGCTGCAGCAAAGCAGATCCCACATTGGTAGCCTGATCGACACAGTCAAACAAGCGGGCAGCAGGACCGCAGACTCTCAAAAGTCGGTGCGTTTCGCCTCCGATATTGCGACCCGAGGTAATGAGGTGGTCAGCAAGATGACCAACACCATGGATGCCCTGAGTGAATCCTCGGGAAAGATCGAGGAGATCATTGGTGTCATTGATGGCATTGCATTCCAGACCAACATCCTGGCGCTCAATGCAGCGGTGGAGGCTGCACGCGCGGGCGAACAGGGCAAGGGTTTCGCGGTGGTGGCTTCAGAGGTGCGCACGCTGGCCCAGCGCTCCGCGAGTGCGGCGAAGGAGATCAAGACCCTGATTGCGGGCTCTGTGGAGAAGATTGCGCAGTCTGCCAAGCTGGCCGACCAGGTGGCGAACTCCATGGACGAGATCAACGCCAGCTCGCAGCAAGTCACCCAGATCATGGAAGAGATAGCTGCGGTCACCCAGCAGCAGGAGCGCGATATTTCCCAACTGAGCGGCTCGCTGGACCACCTGGATGTCGTGACCGAACGTTATGCCGAGCTCCTGCACGATGCCAGCGTGCATGCGGAAACCCTGCAGACCCGGGCTGCCGGGCTGCGCTACGCGGCAGCTGCATTCCGCGTGGCCGGCCTTCCTCCGGCCAATGCGCTGCCAGAGCTGCCCATCGCACGGGCCAGCGAGCGGCAAGTAGCCCGTCCCGCAGCGGCACTGCGCATTCGGCAAGAGTCCAAGGAATTGGCTGGGCAGCTCTCGCGCGGCGTGCAGCTCATCGTCGGCACGGCGCACGAACCCCCGCTGAACTACACCGATGCCGCCAACAAGCAGGACGCGAGCGGTGCGGATGTCAAAGGTTTTTCCCCTGATGTAGTGCGCGAGATTCTGGCTCGCACCGGGCACCAGGCAGAGGTGCGCATCACCTCCTGGGAGCGCAGCTACGCCGCGCTGCAGACCGATCCCAATGCCGTGCTGTTCACCATGGCGCGCACGCCCAGCCGCGAAAACCAGTTCCACTGGGTCGGGCCGCTGGTTCACAGCAATGCAGTGCTGTTTGTCAAGAAGGGGAGCGGCGTCACCGTCAAGAGCCTTTACGAGGCGCGCAAGCTGCCCAGCATCGCGGTCATCAAGGGCGATTCCAAAGAAGAGTTCCTCAAAGGCAAGGACTTCCACAACCTGGATTACTCGCCCGACTGGGCTACCGCATTCCGCAAGCTGCTCGAAGGCAAGGTCACCGCATTGGTCATGACCGACATGGATCTGCCCACCACCGCTCGCGATGCAGGTCTGGACCCGGCCGACTTCGAGCCGGTCTACGAACTCTTTGTGAATCGCCTGTACATAGGCATGTCCAAACGCACAGACCAGGCTGTGGTACGCAGCTGGCAAGACGCGCTGGACGCCATGAAGCGTGATGGCAGCTTCCTCCGTCTGGCAGAACAGTGGTCAAGACATTGGGGCGCCCAATGGGTGGTGCGCGACGGCGCGGTGCAAGCGCAATGAGTCGCCCCGGCTTCACTTGACGCCTTCGATCGAACTGGCGGTGCAGCAGCGGCGCTGGCCGCATGGGAGCCCGGTGGCACGGCTTTGCGAGGGGACGAAGGCGTGGTGTGACCCTGGGCCGGCGGCCGACGATCGGGCGCGCTTCCAATATGGGCGAAAATAGGGGGTTTTCCGTCGTCAGTCCCCGCCGGTCATCGGTTCGGCCCGGCCTGTTTTTCTACTGCTCCTTTTTGCTTGTCCATGCAAGACGTAACTTCCCCCAAGATCTCTGTCGAGAAGATCGGCGGCACTTCCATGACCGCCTTTGGCGATGTGCTGCGCCACATCGTGCTGCACGACCCCAAGCGCATTAATGGCCGGATCTACGTGGTGTCCGCCTACTCGGGTGTGACCAACCAACTGCTGGAGCACAAGAAGACGGGCGAGCGCGGCATCTATGCCCTGTTTGCCGAAGGCAAGGGTTACCAAGATGCGTTGACCCAACTGGCGGTCAGCCTCAAAAAGCTGAACGCCGGCTACGCTGACCTGGGATTGCCGCTGGATGTGGCCGATGCCTTCATCGACCAGCGCATTGGCCAGGCGCGCGAATATCTGAACGCCATGCAGCACGTGCTGGCCAGCGGCTATCTCAGCCGCAAGGATGTGTTGCTCGCGGCGCGCGAAGTGCTGGCCTCGATTGGCGAGTCGCACAGCGCGTTCAACTCGGTCGAAATCCTCAAGGCCAATGGCGTGAATGCCATGCTGATGGACCTGGCCGGTTTTGACGACAACGAAGCCTGGACGATTGACGAGCGCATTGCCAACAGCTTTAAGGGCATCGACCTGAGCGACAAGGTGGTGGTGGCCACCGGCTACACCAAGGGCACCGAAGGCATCATGCGCGAGTTTGACCGGGGCTACTCCGAAGTCACGTTCAGCAAGATCGCCGTGGAAGTGCGCCCCGCAGAGGCCGTGATCCACAAGGAATTCCACCTGTCTTCTGCTGACCCCAACCTCGTGGGCCTGGAAAACGCCATCGTCGTGGGCGCCACCAACTACGACGTGGCCGACCAGCTGGCCGACGTGGGCATGGAAGCCATCCACCCCAAGGCAGCCAAGCCCATGGAACTGGCGGGCATCCCCATCCGCCTGAAGAACACCTTTGAGCCCGACCACCCCGGCACGCTGATCACCAAGGATTTTGTGGGTGAGCGCGCGCGTGTGGAGATCGTGACCGGCACAGACAAGGTCACCCTGATCGAGATCCACGACCCCAGCATGGTGGGCACGGTGGGCTTTGATGCGGGCCTGATGAACGTGTTCTGCAAGCACGATGTGAGCTACATCCTCAAGGCCACCAACGCCAACTCCATCGCCCATCTGGTGTGGGACAACCAGGTCACGCCCGAGCTGGTGGCCGAGCTGCAGAAGGACTACCAGGTCGTGACGATCAAGCCCAGCGCCATTGTCTGCACCATCGGCTCCAACATCGGCATCCCCGGCGTGCTGGCCAAGGCCGCGCAGGCGCTGGCCGATGCGCAGGTCAACGTGAACTGCGTGTCGCAGACCCTGCGGCAGGTGAACATGCAGTTCGTGATCGAACGCGAGGACTATAAGACCGCCATCAAGGCACTGAACATGGCGCTGTGCGTGAACTCCGGCGCACCCGTTCCGCGCGCCTGAGAAAAAGGCTTCTGCACTCGGCCCACAGCCCGCCCCGTGCGGGCTTTTTTGCGCCCTTGCGTGCCTGGGGGATTGGGTGCGGGGATATTTTTGCTATTTTTTGTATAGCAATAAAGTCTTATCCATCAGGCGCAGAAGGCCTGTTTGAATGCTGATTTTGCTAATCAGCAGGACCCCTGCCAGCACCAGGGCCGCGCCCCCCAGTTGCCAGGCGGACAAGGGCTCGCCCAGCAGCCAGGCGCCAAAAAAGATGGTGAGGATGGGGCCCAGCGTGCCGATGAGCGCTGTCTTGGAGGCGCCGATGCGGCGGATCGCGGCCGAGGTCATGAACACCGGCAGCACGGTGGACAACACGGCCATGCCCAGGGCATGCAGGTACACCGGGGCAGGCTGCACCAGCGCCCCCATGGGCTGCGACACCACAAAATGCAGCAGTGTGGCGCCGGTCGAGACCAGCATCGCCAGCGCCGTGAAGCGGGCTGCACCCATGCGCCGGATGGCAGGCTCGCTGCCCGCCTGGTAGAACGCATACGAGATGGCTGAGCCAAACACAAAGCCCGCGCCGATCAGCACCGACCGCGTGTCGCCCGCCACATGCAGGTCGTGCGCAAAGGCCAGGCCAATGCCCGCATAGGACAGCAGCAGAGCACCCAGCTCGCGCCGGGAGGCGCGTTTTCCCATGAACAGCACACCGATCAGGATGGTGAGCGTGGGGTAGGTGAACAGGATCAGCCGCTCCAGGCTGGCGGTGATGTACTGCAGGCCGATGAAGTCCAGGATGCTGGCGCCGTAGTAGCCCAGCAGGCCCAGGGCTGTGATGGCCAGCCAGTCGCGCCCGCTCAGCGGGGCCAGGTGGCGGCTGGCGCGCCAGCCCACCCAGGCGAACACCGGCACGGAAAACGCCATGCGCAGGCACAGCAGGGTGACGGAATCCACGGGCACGGCCTGGGGCACGGCATAGGCCAGCTTCACAAAAATGGCTTTGAAGGAAAAGCCCAGCGCCGCCAGGATGGCGAGGGCAAGACCAAGGCGTTCGGAGGACCAGTTTTTCCAGGGCATGTGTCAGGTCAAGCATCTTGTACGGCAGCACCGAACGATTTGCATGCTTTTTATCGGGATGGCTGGCATCCTGCCTTTGTATGTTGCAAGGCACAATTGTTGATCCAGCAACCATGCGTTCGGTTTTCACGAAGGCAAGGAGACCGCTTTGAGCTACGACCTCACCGACCTGCGCCTTTTTGTCGCCATTGCCGAAGAGCGCAACCTCACGCGCGGCGCCGCGCGCGCCTATTTGGCGCCGTCGTCGGCCAGCCACCGTCTGCGCCGGCTGGAGGAGGCGCTGAACACCTCGCTGTTCGAGCGCCAGACCCGGGGCCTTGCGCTGACCCGGGCGGGCGAGGCCCTGCTGCGCAATGCGCGCCAGGTGCTGGCCAGCGTCGAGCAGATGCATGCCAACCTCTCGCCCTTTGCCAGTGGCATCCGGGGCCATGTGAGCCTGTGGGCCAATACCCATGCCACGCACACCTTTCTGCCCGACGACCTGGCGGGTTTCCTGAGGCAGCACCCGCAGGTCAGCGTGAGTCTGGAGGAGCGCACCAGCGCAGAGATCGTGGTCGCAGTGGCCAGTGGCGAGATCGAGGTGGGTGTGCTGGCCGACAGTGGCACGGGCGCGGGTGTGGAGTTGTCACCCTACCGGCAGGACCGCCTAGTGCTCATCGTGCCCGCAGGCCATGCGTTGGCAGGGCGTGGCCGCGTGGGTTTTGCCGAGGTGCTGGACCAGGCCTTTGTGATGCTGCACGCGGGCTCGGCCATCCACACCTTCACGACCAACGCCGCTGCCGCGCTGGGGCGGCATCTG
>NZ_QAIM01000450.1:5448-10094 GCF_003061035.1 Acidovorax sp. HMWF018 | reverse complement strand
GGCATTGGCCTGGTGCCCCGGGGAGCAGCCCTGCAGGTGGCGGGCCTGAGCGAGCCGCCGGTGCTGGTCGAGCTGGACGAGTCCTGGGCGCAGCGCGACCTGCAGATCTGCGTGCGCAAGGGGGCGGTGCTGACGGGCTTTGCTGCGGCGCTGGTCGCGCACCTGCACCAGGGCGCTGGCGCCGCCACTGCCTAGTTGCCTGATCAGGCCACTGCGATCTCCACCTTGGCGCCACCGGCCTGCAGCTTTTTGCGCAGTGACTGCGGTGTGGCGGCAGGCACCACCAGCGCGGCCAGTTCGTGCAAGGGGGCCACACTGAACGGCGATGCCGTACCCAGCTTGTCAAGCGAAGCCAGCACCACCGTTTCTGCCGCCCGCTGGTGCAGGGCGCGTTTGACAGCGGCTTCTTCAAAATCTCCCGTGGTCAGACCGGCCTCGGCATGCACGCCGGTCACGCCCATCAGGTACAGGTCGGCCCGCAACTGGGCTGCGGCCTCGACCACGCTGGCACCCAGATTCACCATGGAGTGGCGGAACAACCTGCCTCCCAGCATCAGCACCTCCACCTGCGTGTGCCCAGCCAGCGCCACCGCTACGGTGGGGCTGTGCGTGACCACAGTGGCGCGCAAGTCCAGCGGCAGGTGCTGCACCACCTGCAGTGAGGTGGTACCCCCATCCAGGATCACCACCTGGCCGGGCAACACCAGCGCGGCCCCGGCGCGGCCCAGGGCGCGTTTGTCTTCGGGGGCCAGTTGCTCACGCACTTGCAAGCTGCCCACTGCGGCCGAGGCGGGCAGGGCGCCGCCGTGCACGCGCTGCAAGCGGCCCTCCGCAGCCAGTTCGCGCAGGTCGCGCCGCACGGTGTCTTCCGAGATGCCCAGCTCCTCGCTGAAGGCCTTGGCCACGATCTGGCCGTCCCGACGCAGGCGGTTGAGCAGAAGCTGTTTGCGTTGGGTGGTCAGCATGAAGGGTTACACGAATTGATTGCACGAATTTGCATGTTTGTGCATGATATTGCGTAAATCAATCTTGTCAAAACCATGCACTCATTACCCGACCACACTGCCTTCGCGCTGGCGCTTGCCGTGCGTCGCTACCCAAGCCCGCCGGCGGGGGGCATTGCATGAGCCGCCCTGTGCCCGATGTGCCCATCGCTGAGCTGAACGCCCGCTCCGAGCATGTGAAGCTGCTGGATGTGCAGGTGCTCTCCGACAACTGGTACGTGCTGCGCAAGGTCACCTGCTCGCTGCGCAGGCGCGACGGCCAATGGCAGACGATGAGCCGCGAGGCCTACGACCGGGGCAATGGCGTCGCACTGCTGTTGTTCGACCCGCGTCGCAGCACCGTGGTGCTGACGCGCCAGTTCCGGCTGCCCGCCTTTCTCAACGGTTGCGCTGACGGACTGCTGATCGAGACCTGCGCGGGCCTGCTCGACGGTGACGACCCCGAAACCTGCATCCGCCGCGAGGCCGAGGAAGAAACCGGCTACCGCGTGCGCCAGCCGCGCAAGGTGTTCGAGGCCTACATGAGCCCTGGCTCGGTGACGGAAAAGCTGCACTTTTTCGTGGCCGAGTACGAACCGGGCGACCGCATCCGCAGCGGCGGCGGCCTGGAGGGAGAGGGCGAGGACATCGAGGTGATCGAGATGCCGCTGGCCGACGCCCTGGCCGGCATTGCCAACGGCACGATCCAGGACGGCAAGACCATCATGCTGCTGCAGTATGTGGCCTTGGACCTGCGAGGCACCGCCCTGTAAAAAAGGCGGTGCTCGCAGGTGCTCAAGGCCGCACCAGCCGCAGCGGCTCGCCCACGCGCGCCTTCACCACATCGTCGCGGTGGAAGGGCAGGGTGTGCCAGCGCTTGGCCGAGAACTCGCGCATCTGGTCGTTGGCGTGGGGCGATGCGGGGTTGGTGGACTGGCCATAGGTCAAGATGGCCTGGGCCACTGGGCCCTTGGCGTCGAAGGTCACGGTCTGCACATAGCTGGTGCCGTAGTCGATGCGCAAGCCTGCCTTGTTGATGGGTGCGGGCTCCTGGCGGCCCAGGTTGTTGAGCACGCCTTCAAACTCCTCGCCGCCGTGTAGCGCAATCGCTTCTTCGGTGATGGCGGGGCGCTGCACGCTGCCCAGCGTGGCGTCGAGCGTGTAGCCGCTGGTGCGGATGGCCTTGACGGCGCCGTCCAGCGCCTCCCACACCTTGGCGGCGGTGGCGGCGTCCTCCATCTTCAGGCCTGCAGGGGTGGCCACGGGTTGCGCAGGGTCGAAGGGCACGCGGTGCACGCCGGGGATGTTGCGCGCAGTGCGCCAGAACTCTCGGAACACATGGGCGCCGCGGGCATCGACGTTGTTGCGGCGGTCCCAGCCTTTCAGGGCCGCACAGCCGTCGCGCGATTCGGCCGTGGGCGCCTTGTCGCAGGCGGTCAGCAGGTCGGGTACCACCACCTGGGCCATGAAGTTGCGGTTCTCAAACAACTGGCCCTGGATGGCCTGCAGCGTGACCTTGCCCCGGCCGAGCATTTCAGGAATCTCGGCCAGACCGGCGCGGGTGCGTGGCCGGGTCAGGCTGGCGTCGCCCACCAGGGGCGAGATGCCCTCAAACTTCTGGCCGGGGTGGGTGTAGACAAAGCTGTCATTGCTGTTGTGGACCCAGTCCGTGCGGAAGGCCACGGGCATGCGGCCGATGGGGATGAGCCCCGGCACGGGCGATGCGCTGTCGCGGCGCCAGTCGCAGTCAGCGCGTGATCCGTTCAGCACCACCAGGCCGGCAGCGGCGCGCAGCGCGGCGGCGGGCTGGCTGGGTGCGCAGCGGGCGAGCTGGACGGCATCCACATCGGGCACCACGCTCACGTCGGCATACATGGCCTGGCCGCTGCGGTCGGCGGCCAGCGTGTTCACCCAGGGCAGGCCCAGGTTGGCGTGCGCCTTGTGCAGGTCCTGCACCGAGCGGGCGCGGGCAAAGGCCAGGGCCGCGTCCATCATGCGGGTGTTGCCAGTGTTGGCGTCGCGCAGGGCGTAGGCGGTCTTGGCGTTCCAGGTCAGGCCCGCGCGGGGCACCACCACCAGCGGGCCCCAGCGGGTGGACCACACCGTGTGCTCTTGCGTCTGCAGCTTGCCGTCCGGGCCGGGGATCTGGGCGTTGACCTTGCGGGCGGTCATCTTCTCGGGCTTGCCGTCCACCAAGTAGGTGGTGGGGTCGCCCTCGGCCAGCGTCACTTCGTAGAAGGTGAAACGCTTGCCGGTGGACACCGTGTGTGACCAAGCCACGTCCTTGTTGAAGCCGATGGAGACCATGGGGTAGGTGCCAATGCCCACGCCCATCACGTCCATCTGGCCGGGCATGGTCAGGTGCATTTCATAGAAACGGTTGGGGCCGCTCCACGGGAAGTGCGGGTTGCCCAGCAGCATGCCGCTGCCGTTGGCCGTCACGTCCTTGCCAAAGGCCCAGGCGTTGGAGCCGAGGGGCGAGTCGAGCAGGCCCACGTCGCGCAGCGCCTGCGCGGCATCGGCCAGGTTCACGTCAGAGGAGGGCGCCTGCGCGGCCTTGGCGGCGGGAGGCTGGGCGCTCAGCATGCCATCGGCCAGCGCGGCAATACCGGCCTGCACGGCCACCACCTCGGCCATGCGGCGGTATTGGGCCAGGGTCATGGGCTGCACCCAGGGCTTGCCCCGGCAGGCATCGGGCAGGGTGGCGGCGTTGTCGGCCAGGAAGCGGTTGTAGCCCGCCACATAACCACGCGCCAGGGCCTGCGTTTCGGCACTGGTCTTGGCCCAGGCGCGCTCCAGCATGGCGTCGTCCATGTGGGCTGCCATGAACAGGTCGATCTGCGCATTGGGGATGTAGCGGCGGCCCAGCAGCCCGATGGTCTGGGCGCCGAAGGTGCTGCTGCGCTGGCCGCGCGCGGTCACGAGCTGGTCGGCTGTCATGCAGACGTTGTCTTGCGCGTAGGCATAGGCCACGCCGTAGGCCAGCGATTCGGGGTCGTTCGCGGTGATGTGTGGAATGCCGTAGGCGGTGCGCTCAATGGTCACGCTGCGATCTGCGTGTGCAGCGCCTGGCTGGCTGGCGCAGCCCGCCAGAAAGAGGGCGGTGCAGGCCGCGCCCAGGGTGGTCAGGGCCATCGAGAGGCCGCGATGGGTTGAGGGTTCGTGCATGGGTGGGTGTCTCCGTTTGTGTGGGCCCGCAGCGCAGGGCCATGGCTGCGGGGCGCTGTCGTCGCACGGTCATGCTACTGCCCGGTAACACCGAGAAGCGGTGGCGTTTTGGCCACAAAGGGTGGCAAGATCGCCACCATGCCCACTGCCAAAACTGCACTGCCGTCCTGCCTGAACGTGGGCATCCTCTGGGGGCACGGCAGCATTGCCAGCACCGCCGCCGCTGCGGTGGACGCTCTGCGCGCCATGAACATGCTGGCGGCGATGCGCCCCGGGGGCGCGCAGCCCGTGGTGCGCTGGTTGTGGCTGCAGATGCCGCACGAGCGCGACGCCACCCCACCGCCAGTGCCTGGCGCGGAACTGGGCTCGGAGCCGCTGGATGTGGTCGTCATCCCCGGCTGGCTGGTCCCCACGGGGCCGCAGTTGCGTGAGATCAGTCGGCGCTACAGCGAGCACTTTGGCGCCATGCTGCAGGGCCACCTGCAGCGGGGCGGG
>NZ_QAIM01000450.1:815-5438 GCF_003061035.1 Acidovorax sp. HMWF018 | reverse complement strand
GGTGTTTGCGCCGTCCATCGTGCTGCAGTCCAGCGAGAGTGGGGCAAGGACGGCCGATGTGGCCGAGGTGGCCTGGCAGCGGGAGCGAACCTGGCAGCGTGACGGTGCCCTGTGGACCACCGCATCCCTGCAGGACACCCTGGCCGCCATGCTGGACCTGCTGGCCCAGACACCGGCGGCCGAGCTGGCGCAGGCCGCATCGCACGCGCTGCTTTTTGACCCGCAGCGCCAGCTGACCGCCACCACCGCCATGGAGACCC
Organism: Acidovorax sp. HMWF018; assembly: GCF_003061035.1. NCBI lineage: Bacteria > Pseudomonadati > Pseudomonadota > Betaproteobacteria > Burkholderiales > Comamonadaceae > Acidovorax > Acidovorax sp. HMWF018. Next base: position 5,178 of record NZ_QAIM01000450.1, on the reverse strand, counting down.
CCACGGGCAACCCGCTGGCTGCGGGCGCACTGGAGCAGGCGCGGCGCTGGCTGCAGGACCACCGCAACGAGCCCTACAGCCTGCAGGCCACGGCCCGCGCCGCCGCCACCAGCCCGCGCACATTGCTGCGCTGGTTTGCCCAGGTGCATGGCGAAACACCTCAGGACTACCTGCACCGGCTGCGCATTGCCCAGGCCCAGGCGCTGCTGCAGACCACCTACCTCACGGTGGACGATGTGGCGCAGCAATGCGGCTACAACGACACGGGCAGTTTTCGCAAGGTGTTCACCCGCGTGGCCGGGGTGACGCCAGGGGCGTACCGCCAGCGCTTCAAGCTGCGCACATCGCGCAAGCAGTGGTTGGGGCGGCAGGGGCTGCCTGGCACCGACGGGCCGGCGTAGCCGGGCCCACGGCAATTCGCTGTCTCTGGTGGGTGTCTGCGCCAGTGCTGGCGGCGATAATGCTCAATTGCTATTGAATCAATAGCTGCCCAGGCATGCTGGACTAGCGCATCGTGCCGTTTTGATTCTGAAATTGTTTTTTGTCAGCCCTTTTCTCCATGCAAGCCCTGCTCGACGCCATTGCCTCCATGCCCCTGCCCACCGACGCCCAGCGCGTCTTCCACGGCCGGGGTGGGCTGTTCCCGGGCTGCGAGCAGTGGGTGCTGGATGCGTATCCGCCAGTGTTCGTGCTGACGAGCTTTGCACCAGCCAGCGACGCTGAGCTGGAGACCATCGGCGCGGCGTTGCAGGCACGCTGGTCCCAGATTGCCCCGGAAGGCCAGCCGCTGAACTGGGTCTTCCAGCACCGGGGCGAGGCCTTGCGCATCGAGGGGCGCAGCGAAACCCGCCTGATGGCAGGGGCGGTGCCCGACCCCCATGTGGTCACCGAAGCGGGCGTGCGCTACCGCGTGCATGTGCTGCGCGGCCAGAACCACGGCCTGTTTCTGGACATGGCCGCAGGCCGCCAATGGGTGCGCAACTACGCCGCAGCGCGCAGTGCAGACCGCTACGGGCTCAAGGTGCTGAACCTGTTTGCCTATACCTGTGCGTTTTCGGTGGTGGCGCTGCAGGCGGGCGCCAAACAGGTGGTCAACGTGGACATGAGCCACGGCGCCATCGGCATCGGGCAGCAGAACCACCAGCTCAACGGCATCACCACGGGCGCCGCCTTTTTGCCGCACGATATCTTCAGCAGCTGGGGCAAGATCAACCGCAGCGGCCCTTACGGCCTGGTCATCGTGGACCCGCCCAGCTACCAGAAGGGCAGCTTTGTCGCCACCAAGGACTACGCCCGCCTGATGCGCCGGCTGCCCGACCTGCTGGCCCCCGGCGGCCACGCGCTGTTGTGCCTCAATGCTCCCGAGCTGGGCTTGGCCTTCTTGCAGGACCAGATGCAGGAGCTGGCGCCCGATCTGCGGTTTGTGGAGCGCGTGGCCAATCCACCCGTGTTTGCCGACGTGGAGCCGGAGCGGGCGCTGAAGGTGCTGGTGTACCAGGCGCCTGAGCTGGCGGCGCCGGCCTGAGAACCTGTTCTAGAACACCCCGATCCCCAACCCTGCCGCCATGGCCTCACCCAGCGCCCGGCAGCGCTCCAGGTCGGCCGATGCAATCTGTTTGGGGGCCAGGATGGCTTCGGGCGTTTGCGCGTGGGTGCAGACAATCAGCGGGTCCGCCACGGGCCGCAGACGCCAGCCCGTGGCGATGCGTGCGATCTGGCGGGCGGCATTGGTTCCGTCGCTGCCAGCGCAGACCAGGGTGGCGTAGGGGCGGCCATTGATCTGGTCGAGCGCCGCATAGTAGGTGCGGTCAAAAAAATCCTTGAGCAGGCCGCTGACAGCTGCAAGGTTTTCTGGGGTGGCAAACAGATAGCCGTCCGCCGCCAGCACATCGGCGGCCTGGGCCTGTGGCGCGTGCAGCAAGCGCACCGCCACACCGCTATCGGCCGCTGCTGCGCCTGCGCAGGCCGCGTCCACCATCTGCCGGGTGCCGCCGGTGTGGGAGTGGTAGACGATCAGCAGGGTTTTGGCAGCGGTCATGGGGGCAGCATAGAGGCAGCGGCACTGGCAGCGAAGCAGGGCGCGTCACCGAACGGGTTTCTACCACCCTGCAGCGTTGCCGGGCGGCGACTTGCACAGCGCTTTCGATGCCAGAATCGACGGCTGTCAAACACTGAAATGCCCGCTGCCTCATGACCCTGATGCCTGCTGTGTCTTCATGGCTGCAGACCACACGCTCGCGGCTGACCTTGCTGTTTGGCGGTACGGCCGTCCTGGCGGGGTTGGCGATTGGCTTGGTGGCCGACCAGGTGCTGACGCGGCACCTGACCGAGCTGAGTGGCCAATCACTGGTCAGTGCCAGCCAGCCCATCGCGCTGGCGCTGGCCCAGGGCATGCAAGAGCGTGAGCGCGAGATCGCGTTGCTCAGCTACCTGCCCATGCTGACCCGTGACGACGGCTACGCACCCCAACTGCAGGCGCACCTGGAGCAAATCCGCCAGTCCTACCCGTTTTACTCATGGATTGGCGTGACCGACGCGCAGGGCGTGGTGCAGGTGTCCACCGGCAACCTGCTGCGGGGACAAAACGTGTCGCAGCGCCCCTGGTTCAGCGCGGGCCAGCAAGGACCCTATGTGGGCGATGCCCACGATGCGGTGTTGCTGGATAAACTGCTGCGCGCACCCGGCAGCCCGGTGCCTCTGCGGTTCATGGACTATGCGTCGCCCGTCCGGGGACAGGACTCGGTACTCAAAGGCGTGGTGTCGGCCCATGTGAACTGGGCCTGGGTGCAGGACATCATTCGCCGCGCCACACCGCAGTCCCCGATGACAGGCGGGCTGGAGGTTCTGCTGGTGAACAAGGATGGCGTCATCAACACCGCAGGCGCGGTCGAGCAGGCCCGTGCGGCGCTGCCCATCCTTCCGTCGCAGGGTACGTTCCAGGTCATGTCCTGGGGCGATGACCCCAAGGAGACCTACCTGACTGCCGTGGTGCCGGTACGCGCACAGACGGTCACGGACCTGGGCTGGATGCTGGTCACGCGGCAGCCGCTGGAGATGGCGCTTGCGCCCATCAACCGCTTGCACACGCTGCTCGCGCTGCTGCTGGGGCTGATGGCGGCCCTGCTGGTAGCTCTGGCCTACTGGGCGGCGCGGCGCTTTAGCCAGCCCGTGGAGCGGCTGGCCGAGGCGGCTCGCCAGGTGCAGGCCTCGGGCCAGGTGGCGGCGCTTGATTTTGAAATGGACACGGTGGAGTTCCAGCATCTGCGCTCCGCCCTGCAGAACATGACCCAGGGCCTGATAGATGGCAAGGCCGCGCTGGAGCAGGCCAACGCCGAGCTGGAGCATCGCGTGATCGAGCGCACCCAGGCCCTGCAGCAAAGCGAGCAGCGCTACCTTTCGATTCTCGAAGACCAGACCGAGATCATCTGCCGCTTTGACGCTAACAACCGCATGACGTTTGTGAACGATGCGTTCTGCAGGCTCTTTCATCTTCGCCGCGAGGATGTGCTGGGGCGGGTATGGTCGCCCATCGTGTACCCGGATGATTTGCCCTTGGTCACACAAAAGCTCGCCGCCATCCACCCTCGCAATCCGGTGGTGGTGATCGAAAACCGCGTGGTGTCGGGCGATGGTTCCATCCGCTGGTGCCAGTTCAGCAACCGTGCGCTGTTTGACGATTCCGGGCAGCTGGTGGAATGGCAGTCTGTGGGGCGCGACATCACCGAGCGCCGCCAACTGGAGGCCGAGCTGGCACAGGCCTCAGAACAATTCCAGGACCTGTATGACCACGCGCCCTGCGGGTACTACGCGCTGGACCGCCAGGGCAAATATGTGCACCTGAACCTGCTCACCCTGCAGTGGCTGGGCCTGCCGCGCGAGGAGGTCATCGGCAAGCTGGGCCCCGCGGACTTTTTTGATGACGAGGGCAAGGCGCTGTTCACCGCGTGTTTTCCGGTGTTCTTGCAGACGGGCAAGATCGGACCGCTGGAGTTCAACCTGTGTGGCCGTGGCGGCGTCCAGCGGCGGGTGAGCGTGTCGTCCACCGCCATCCTTAATGCGCAGGGCGACTATGTGATGAGCCGCTCCATCATGTACGACGTGAGCGAGCTGCACGCCGCGCGCCAGCAACTGCACACGCTGAACCTGGAGCAGCAGGCGATGCTGGACAACGACCTGATCGGCATCGCCAAGGTCAAGGACCGTGTCATCGTCTGGCGCAACCCCGCGCTGGAGCGCATCTTTGGTTATGCGCCCGGCACGCTGCAGGGGCGCACGACGGAAGAGATGTACGTCGACCAGGAGGACTTTCTGGCCTTTGGCCGCGATGCCTACGCGGTGCTGGCTTCCGGCCAGCACTACCGGC
>NZ_QAIM01000450.1:0-793 GCF_003061035.1 Acidovorax sp. HMWF018 | reverse complement strand
GTGTGGATCGACGTCAACGGTGTGCTGCTGGAGGGGCAGGGCGAGTCGCTGTGGCTCATGCAGGACATCACCGCCATGAAGCAGTACCAGGAGCAGGTGGAGCACATCGCCTTCCACGATGGGCTCACGCATCTGCCCAACCGGCTGCTGCTGGCCGACCGGATGGCCCAGGCTTTTGCCCTGAGCGACCGCACCCAGACCCAGGCGGCAGTGTGTTATCTCGATCTCAACGGCTTCAAGCCCATCAACGACCGCTACGGGCACGACATGGGCGACGAGGTGCTCAAGGTTACCGCCCGCCGCCTGCTGAAGCAGGTGCGGGGCAACGACACAGCGGCCCGCATCGGTGGTGACGAATTTGTGCTGGTGCTCACCGCCGTGAAGGACCCGGCCGAGGTGGACCAGGCGCTGCGCCGGGTGATGGCGGCCATCGAGCAGCCCATCGATCTGGGTGAGGGCCGCGTGGTGAGCGTGTCGGCCGCCGTCGGCACCGCTCTTTACCCCCGCGATGGCACCACCACGTTCGAGCTGCTGCGTGCGGCGGACCAGGCCATGTACGCCGACAAGGGGCATGTGTCGGCCGAGCGCAGCTTGTGACCGTTCTTGGGCCGCCGCTCACCAACGGGCATCAGCCGCCCTGCATCAGCACTTCGGTGATATAGCCCCACTCAGACGCCTCTACCGGCGTGATGGACAGGCGGCTGCCTTTTTGCAACACCCGCATCTCCGCCAGCGCCGGGTGGGCGCGCAGCTCGGCCAGGCTGATCAGCCGCGTCTTGCGCAGCGCCTGCAC
>NZ_QAIM01000449.1:13877-15737 GCF_003061035.1 Acidovorax sp. HMWF018 | reverse complement strand
GTGTAGCCTGTATGGGCGGGGCGGGCGATGCGGAGGACTGGGAGGGGGCGTTTTCAGCCATGGGGATGCTTTAGAGGTTGCAGAGCGTGCGCCACGGCCGACACGGCGTTGGGTGCGGAAGGGGGCTCACAGCTGCCGAATAGGGAAGGCATTGCGGGAGTGCGTCGGTGCCATGGCGGCCGCCGCGCAGAGCAGGGGCAAAAAGTGTAGCGCAGGGGATGGCAGTGAGTTGCCGCGGAACGCAGTCCCGCTTGTATTGCGTGGCGGTCTGCTTCAGGGTGTGCGCCCATCAACTGAAACACCCGGCAGTGCCCCCAGCCGACCACGGTGGATGATGGGGCAGTTGAGCACCACCCGCGTTATCTGCAGCGTGATCTGGCCTTTGTCCTGCGCGTCCAGCACTTCTTCCTCGGACCGCAGGGTGCGAGCCTGCGTGGCATCGACCCAGGTGACCTGAACCAGTTGCCACAACGGGCTGTAAGCCGTGTAGGCATTTGCAGACCCCACAGGGCGGGGAGCGGATGCAAACACGCTGGCCTGCTCGAAGTTGGTGGTGCCGTAGACGCGATCGGTCGCCCCCAGGCGCTGCATGCGCTGCATGCCAGAGGATGTTGATGCCTGCGGGTCGGGCAGGGCGTTGGCCAGCAGTGGCGCGTAGTTCGCATGCTTGGCGCGGGCCATGTCGGCATCGGATGCATCGGTGGTCACATAGAGGACCTCTTGCCCCTCGAACCAGCCACGAAGCAATGGCAGGTGCGCCTTCTCAGGGGGATCGATGGGGGCTGGAGCCGTGCCGCACGCCACCAGGGTGACCAGGACCACTGCCGAAGTAGCCATTCGCAGCCGGGACTGCAGGAACTGCGGGGACAACGTGGTGCAACGGAGAATGGTGCGCATGGTCGGGTCCAGGATCGTGGAGTGTTGCGGGAAGGCGTAGAGTCAGACGATAGTGCTTGCAGGCTTTCCGCATCGATGTGGATGAGGAGAACGAACATGGACCCCATGCGCATTCTGTTGATCCAGGGACACCCAGACGCCCTGGCGCCCCACTTGTGCCACGCCTTGTCCCAGGCCTACGCCGAAGGGGCCATGGCGGCGGGCCACGTGGTGAGGCTGGTGGATGTGGCCGCCATTGATTTTGCCCTGCTGCGCAGCCAGCACGAGTGGGAGCTGGGCCTGCTGCCCGCGTCTCTCAAGCCTGCGCAGGCTGACATCGGCTGGGCGCAGCACATCGTGCTGTTCTTTCCGCTGTGGCTGGGCGACATGCCAGCCTTGCTCAAGGGTTTTCTGGAGCAGGTGGCAAGGCCCGGTTTTGCCTTCAACCCCGAAGGCAGCAACCCCTTCGGGCGCAAGGGGCTCACCGGGCGCAGTGCGCGGGTGGTGGTCACGATGGGCATGCCAGCGCTTGTCTATCGCTGGTACTTCCGTGCACACAGCGTGAAGTCGCTGGAGCGCAATATCCTGGGCTTTGTGGGCGTTGCGCCGGTGCATGAGACGCTGGTGGGCAGCGTGGATCAACTGGGCGAGGGTGGGGTTGCCAAGTGGAAGGCGCGCATGCGCGCGCTGGGGGCCAAGGCGGCGTAGGCCACAGGCGCGGCTGGCCGCACCGCCGCCTTCTTCAGCCAAACGTGCGCGCCATGCCCATGGCACCCATGCGCTGGCTGATGGCAAAAAATTCCGCCACGGTGTCTTCAATGATCTGCTGCGCGGTCTTGACGGAGTCAATCAATCCCGCAGTCTGCCCCGCCAGCGCAGGGGCCGCCTCCATGTCACCGTCAAAGTACACGCGCTGGACGCCCGCAAAGCTGTCGGCGGGCATCAGTCCCGCCTCGTGGATGGCCTGCGTGCGCTGCGACTTGA
>NZ_QAIM01000449.1:0-13867 GCF_003061035.1 Acidovorax sp. HMWF018 | reverse complement strand
GGTGCCGGTGACGCCCGCATCGACGATCGCGTTCTTGTAGTTGGCGTGCACGGGGCTTTCGGCGCAGCTGACAAACCGTGTGCCCATCTGCACCGCCTCGGCCCCCAGCGCAAAGGCTGCGGCCATGCCGCGCCCGTCGCAGATGCCACCTGCCGCCACCAGCGGCACGTCCACCCGTGCGCGGATGGCCTGCAGCAGCACCAGGGTGGAGACCTCTTCGGGGCTCTTGAAGCCGCCGCCTTCACCGCCTTCGACCACCAGGCCGTCAATGCCTGCGTCCACGCATTTCAGCGCTGCGTCCACCGTGGGCACCGCGTGGTACACGGTGATGCCCGCGTCCTTGAGCGGCGCGATGAACTTGGCGGGGCTACCCGCTGAGGTGGTCACAAACTTCACGCCCGACGCGCAGACAAAGCGCAGCATGGCGTCGTCCTTCAAAAAGCGGATGGGCAGGTTCACGCCAAACGGCAGGCCCAGCGCGCTCATCTTGGTGATCTCGGCCTGGCAATTGGCCGTCTCGCCGGAGGACGTCTCAATGATGCCCAGCCCCCCCGCGCGCGACACCGCCGAGGCCAGCTGCGTGCGCGCAATCCAGCCCATGGGCGCCTGGATGATGGGGTAGCGCGCGCCCGTGTGGGCAAGGACGCGGTTGGTGGCGGGTGCGGTCATGGGCAAGGTCTCCTGGTTTTTTGAGAGCGCCCATTATTTCGACGGGCATGCCGTCGCCGTGTCGCCCGCGTTACGGGGCCGGGACGGGGGGCTCGTGCCAGGGCAGCTTGGCAAACAGGCGCTGCCAGTCGGCGCATGGCACGGTGGAGTCGTCGGCGGGGGCGCGCCCGCAGTCCCAGTCCGCGGGTCCCGGCCAACGCAGCCCGCTGTCGAAGGTCATCGCCGCCCCCGTCACAGGGTGCGGCACCGTGAGCTGCCAGGCATGCAGCCACAGCCGCTGCTGGCCCAGCCGCTCGGCCCACCAGCGGTTGAGCGGGCCCTTGCCATGCGTGGCATCGCCAATGATGGGGTACGCCAGGTGCTTGAGGTGGCGGCGGATCTGGTGGCGCCGCCCGGTGGTAGGGGTGGCCTCGACCAGCGAGGCGCGGGTGCTGGAAAAACGAGCGTCGCTGGCCTCGGGCAGCGTGAGCTGCGCCAGCCGCCGAAAGCGTGTGTGGGCGTCCTGCACGGCGGCATCCGCAGGCGCATCGTCGGGCTTCAAGGCGTGGTCCACCTCGATGGCCTCAGGCGCCCAGCCGCGCACCATCGCCAGGTAGCGCTTGTGCGTGGCGCCATGCTCAAACGCTTGTGACAGCGCGCGCGCCGCATCGCTGTGCAGCGCCATCACCAGCACGCCGCAGGTGCCCTTGTCGAGCCGGTGCACCGGGAACACATGCCGGCCCAGCTGGTCGCGCAGGGTCTGCATCACAAACCGCGTCTCGCCCGCGTCCAGCCCCGTGCGGTGCACCAGCCAGCCTGCGGGCTTGTACACGGCCACCAGGTGCTCGTCGCGCCATAGGATGTGCAGGGGAGGGGGCATGGAGGAATGTGTGTGGGCCATCGCGGGCTAGGGATCCTCTGCACGAATCAAGCGGCAAGTGAGCGCAGCGGATCGGGAGGGGCTGCAAGGCGCAAAACGCAGCAATAGCCGTAGCTATTGCGAGTATTTGCAACGCTGCAGACCGCCCGAGGCCTCTGATGCACACGGCGCGCTGATTCGTGCAGAGGATCCCTAGGGGAAGGCGCGGATTGTGCCGCACGCGCCGCTGCCTACACTGGCCCCGTTCAACCCTTGCAAAGGATGCCCAGGTATGTCCGCTGGAGACTGGAAAGACATGTACGCCGCCGCCGTGGCGGGCGACCTGGCGCTGGTGCGCCATCACATCAGTGCGGGCGTGAACCCCAACTACCAGCATCCCGAGATCCTGTGTACGCCCTTGGTCGCCAGTCTTATCCACGGCCACGACGCGATTGCGCATTACCTGCTGGCCCATGGAGCCGACCCCATGCTGCGGTCCGACTTTGACGACATGACCCCGCTGGAGGCTGCGCACCGTTATCGGCGCACCGAGTTCATTGGCATGCTGCAGGCGCAGGGTGCGCAGGAGGAGCGCAAGCCGTTCTGGTGGCGCTGGTTGCCGGTGTAGACGTCGAGCAAAGGCGAACCCGTAGAGCCCGCGCGGCGCAGGCCAGCTGCCGCCGTGTAAGAACCCGTTCAAAGTCTTTTTGGAGTTGCACAAGTCCCTTGCCGGGATGGGATGCTAGGCGCGGTGCGCAGTGGATAGCCCTGCTATCCACAAGCGCCGCAACGCCGCAGACCGCCCGGCGAGGCACTTGCCCGAAGGGTTGGAGTGAAATCGGGCGATTGGACGCCCCGGCTGCTGGCATGGGCACGAGCCCATGCGGCGCATCCGAAGCATCCACTCCTCCCGATTGCACTCCAATGCGATCTCCAAAAAGACTTTGAACAGGTTCTAAAGGCCGCCCCGTCGCACGGGCGGCGTCCCCCCTCGGGGGGAAGGCGCGAAGCGACTCAGGGGGGGCTTACTTCCTTCGCGCGCATCTTGGCGCCGATGTACTCGCCATGCGTCACATGCAGCAGACCCGCTACCTTGCTGATGGTGTGCATCTCGTTCTCGTCCGACCGTGCGTCCGCATAGGCCACCTGCCACATGGCTTCGACCAGCCGGATCTTCTCGGCCTGTGTGAAGTGTTCGTTCAACTGGCTGGTGAAGTGCTGGTAGTCGTAGGCCGTTCGGGAGGTGGTGGTGGCTTGGTTCAGCAGGGCCTGCAGTTCTTCGTCCGTTAGCGCAAACTGCTGGCGCAGTGCGCTCTCCATCACGCTGCGCTCTGCATCGCCCAGGGTCGCCTTGGTGCGCACCACCTCCACCAGCAACACGGCGGCTGCCAGTTGCAGCGCCCGCGCACGCTCGGCGGGCGAGGGCGTGGGGTGCAGTGGAGCAATGCTTTCCAATAGGTCTTTGAGGGCTTGGAACATCGTGTGGTTTGCGAGGGGGCGTGGGTAGGATGGATGCGCTGGGGGGCGCGTTGGTTCCGCTGTATTGACGGGGTTTAAGTACCCAGGCTGCGCAGATTGCGCTCGGTGCCTTGCCATGCCCCGGCGACAATCGGGGGCCATGACGAAGAAAACCATACTCCCCCTGCAACTGCTGGTTGCCCCCGACAAGAACGACCCCGCGCCGCTGATCCTCTACCACGGGCGCAATTGCCCCGATGGCTTTGGCGCGGCGCTGGCGGCATGGCTGTACTACGGCGACCAGGCCGAATACGTGGGGCTGGACCACGGCGATGTCAAGACCGTGGACGACCTGCCGCCCCTGCAGGGCCGCGCGGTGTACATCCTCGACTTCTCGTTCGCCAGCGAGGTGATGGCCGCCATCGACGAGCGCGCCGCCAAGCTGGTCATGCTGGACCACCACAAGAGCGCCGCCGAAAAGCTCACCGGCTTTGCCTGCCGCTGCGGCGTGGTGCACTTCGACATGAACAAGTCGGGTGCGCGGCTGGCGTGGGAGTTTTTCCATCCGCACGAACCGATGCCTGCCCTGTTCAAATACGTGGAAGACCGCGACATCTGGAAGTGGGAGTTTGCCGAGAGCGCTGCCTTCCTGTCAGCCCTGGACATGGAAGAGCAAGGCTTTGCGCGCTGGCGCGAGATTGCCGACTTCACGCCCGAACAGCTCCAGCAGTTCATGGTGCGCGGCGAGGCCATGGACCAGAAGTACCGCAAGCTCTGTGCCGACATCGCCGAAGGCGCGCAGCCGCTGGTGTTCAACGGCATCACCGGCCTGATGGTCAATGCCCCCGGCATGTTCCACAGCCTGGTGGGCGACATCCTCTCGGCCAAAACGGGCACCTTTGCGCTGATGTGGAGTGCAGGCGAAAAGGGCGTGAAGGTGGGGCTGCGTGCGCAGCGCAACTTTGACTGCATCGCGCTGGCCGAAAGCATGGGCGGCGGTGGCCATGCGCAGGCCTGCGGCTTCAAGATGAAGGTGGAGCGCCTGCCAGAGCTGCTGACAGGTACCTTCAACGCGTGATGCCCGGGCGATTTAGAGGATAAATCGCCTGTGGCGCTAGAAATATATGCCTGAGTAGCTATCAAAAATATAGTGAATGATGTGGGGCGCCAGCGCGGCTAAACCAGCCGCAGGTCGGCCCCCTGGGTCCCTGGAAACACCCGCGCCACGGCCGCCGCGTTCAGCCCGTACATGCGGGCGAACAGGCCACCCAGCACACTGCGGTAGTCGTTGAGCACGGGGTAGTCGCGGTTCTGGAACAGCGTGGTGGCGGTCAGCGCCTGCTGCTCGCCCGCAATGCGGCCGCCATTCACCCCGCCGCCCAGCACCCAGAACACCGTGCCGTGGCCATGGTCCGTGCCCCGGTTGCCGTTCTCGCGGAAGGTGCGCCCAAACTCGCTGATGACCACCACCACGGTGGACTTCCACGCGGGGCCCATCTCGTCGGCAAAGCCTGCCAGGCCCCGGCCCAGTTCCTCCAGGCGGTTGGCCAGCGTGCCGGTGGCAGCGCCCTGGCCCACATGGGTGTCCCAGCCGCCCACGTCCACAAAGCCGAGCTGATAGCGCGACTGCATGAGTCGCGCCATGCGCCGGGCCGTGCCTTCAAATCCCTTGGTACTCAGCGCATTGCGGCTGGCGGCCTCCATCTCGCCCTGCATGGTGCGGGCGACCTCATCGCGGGTGGCAAAGCCTTCGTTCACGGGCGTGGCCAGCGGTGTGCCCCGGTACATGGAGGCGATGAGTTCGGCCTGCCGCGCATCCACACCACCGCGCCCCGCGCCTGTGCTCAGTGCGGTGTTGGGCACGTCCACCGCCCCGCGCAGCACCAGGGGCAGGGTGCTGGTGAACGCCATCGGCTGCAGCGCCGTCGGGGCACTGTCGGCGCGCGGGTTCAGCTCGGCCACCAGCCGGTTCAGAAAGCCCGATCGGTAGTCGCGCCGCCCGCCCAGGGGCTGGCCCAGCTCGATGCTGTCCTGGGTGTCGAAGTGGCTGCGCGAGAGATCGTCCGTGCCTGCAAACGGCACAAAGGCGAGCTGGCGCTGCTGGTAAAGCGGCAGCATCGATTCAGCCAGTGCTGGGTGCAGGCCCCAGTCGGGCGTGAGCGGCAGGGCGCCGCCCTCCTGCCCCGGCCGGGCGATGGCGATGTTGGGCCGTGTCTCGTAGTAGTAGCTGCTGGCCGTGGGCACGAGCAGGCTGGCGCAGTCGTAGCCACCGCGCAAGAACACCAGCAGAAAGCGCGCGTCCTGCGCGCGGGGTGCGGCGAGCACGCTGGCGCTGTGCACGCCCAGGCCCGTGCCGAGTGCGCTGGCGCCCAGGGCCTGGAGAAGGTGTCGTCTACAAAGCATGGGGCTGTCCTTTCAACCTATTCAATGGCGCCCGAACCCATCATCGGCTGCTGCGCAGGCGCGTGCGCGGCCAAAGCCATGGCAGCCGTGCAAGGGCCGCCCCGCCGCACGGGCTGCGTCCCCCTTGCCGAAGGGCGAAGCCATTCGAGAGAAGGGGGAGGGCGCGAAGCGACTCAGGGGGATGTACTCCATCTCCTCTCCTCATCCGTGCATGAACTCAGGGGATGCGAGGAACAGCAGGTTCCATTCGCGCGGTGAGGTGGCCTGCGCCAGGGCGCTGCGCGTGGCCGGGGACCACGTGGGCTCCAGCGTACGCACGTAGGCGGTCTGCGCCAGGGCCGGGGGCATGCGCGGCGCGGTGCGGGGTGCCGCGTCATCGCTCGCAGGTGGGGCAGCCATGGCGCCTGCCCCCAAGGCCCGCGCCATCTCAAAGCGCGTGCTCATCTGCCCCGAGCCTGACCATGTCGCGGAGTCCAGCGGGTAGCCATCGGGCGTGACACGGCCATACAAAGGCTCGGCCAGCCGTTGCAGCCACGCCAGCGCAGGGTCGGTGCTGGGCAGCACGGCATCGCCGTGGGCCAGGCGCAGGCCCGCCAGTGCGTAGTGCACCGGGTCCCGAAAACGCTGGCCCAGGGACGCACGGAACTCTGGTGTGTGGAACAGCGTTTCCAGCACTGTCGCAATGTCGCCGTCCGTGCGCTCAAAGCTGCGGGCCAGTGTCTGCAGCAGTGCGGGGGGCGGGTTGTCGCCCACCAGAAAGAGCGCGATCTTGCGGGTGATGAAGCGCGCGGTGGCAGGCGCGCGGGCCAGGCGGTCCAGCGCTTCGTCCACCTCGGCCAGACCTTGGGCGCGGAGCGGCTGGCCGAGCAGTGTTTTGGGGTCCCAGTCATGCCGCTGCGGGTTGAATTCAAACAATCCCTCGCGCACGTAGTGGCGAAGCAGTGCGGGTCGCATGCGCGGGGGCTCGTCACCCGGCGGCCGCTGCGACACGCCCACGCCGGTCAGCACGCGGGCCAGCTCCTGCACGTCCTGCTGGCTGTAGCCACCGTCCACGCCCAGCGTGTGCAGTTCCATCAGCTCGCGCGCGTAGTTTTCGTTGATGCGGCCTGCGGCGTTTTGCGCGTTGTCCAGGTAGCGCAGCATGGCCGGGTGGCGCACGGTGGCGCCCAGCAGGTCGCGAAAGCGGCCCAGCGCGTGGGGGCGCACCGCACGCTCTTCGTAGTCGCCCACCAGGGCGCGCAGGTTGCCTTTGCCTGCAAACACGTTGAAGTGGTTCATCCAGAACCAGGTCATCTTCTCGCGCAACTGGCTGGGCGAATACAGCGCGCGCAGCACAAACCGGGCGGCAGCCTCTTGCTGCAGGGCGCGCATGTCCTGCTGCCAGGCCTTGAGCGCGGCCTTGCGCTCGTCTTCGGTGGGTTGGGCCTTGGCGGCGCGGTTGCGGGCTTCCATGTCGGCCGCCAGTGCCTCGATGGGGGTGCGCGAGATGGCCATGGCGTCGATCTGCGCCTGGGCTTCGCGGGGCAGTGCGGCGTTGGCACCCGGGCGCAGTTGCGCAGCCAGATACGCACTGATGCCCAAGCCGCCCAGCGCTTGCGTGCCCTGGGCGGTGCAGCCCCAGGTCACGCGGTCCAGCAGGCGGGCCAGGGTGGGTTCGTCGGCCGCGCTCCAGGTGCCCGGGCCTGTTGTGTGGGGCACTGCGGCGGCGGGGGGCGCGGCTTGTGTGGCAAGGGGGGTGCCAAAGACGGCGCAACCCGCCAGGCCGAGCAGCAGGGTGCGGCGGTGGAGGTGCAGTGGGTTAGTGGGGGTCATGGGGCCTCGCGGGCAGCCAGCCAATGGCTGTCCGCATGGTGCCGCTGCCACCACCCGCATGCAAGCCCGCACGGCGGGTTTTACCTGCGCGACACAAACGCCAGGGAGGATGTATCGAGGGGTATCTTCAAACCCCTAGACATGATCGCCTGAGAACAGGTTCTCGGTGCTATGGCGCTGCGCCCGTGGCCTGCGCCGCCTCCTCAAAACGGTCTACCTTGCGCAGGGTCTGGAACGCCATCATCCAGCCACCCACCACACCCAGCGTGCACAGGCCGCCCACGATGGCGGCGGGCACCACGCCCAGCCATGCGGCGCTGGTGCCTGCGCGGAATTCGCCCAGTTCGTTGGAGGAGCCGATGAACAGCATGTTCACCGCGTTCACCCGCCCGCGCATGGCGTCGGGCGTGGAGAACTGCACCAGAGCGCCCCGGATGTACACGCTCACCATATCGGCCGCGCCCGCCACGAGCAGCGCCGCAAACGACAGCCAGAACAGTGTAGAAAGCGCAAACACCAGGTTGGCCACGCCAAACACCGCCACCGCGATGAACATGGTGCGGCCCACTTGGCGGTTGAAGGGCCGCATGCTCAGGTACAGCCCGGCGCTGACCTCGCCCACAGCCATGGCACTGCGCAGCGCACCCAGGCCCGCCGGGCCCACATGCAGCACCTCTTGCGCATAGATGGGCAGCAGCGCCACCACGCCGCCCAGCAGCACGGCAAACAGATCCAGCGAGATGGTGCCCAGGATGATGGGCCGCGTGCGGATGAAGGTGATGCCCGCGCCAAAGCGCTCGAACATGGTGCCTTGCGCGGGGCCGGGTGCCGTGGCGTGGGCCACCACCACGCGCAGCAGCAGGGCCACCCCCAGCACAAAACACGCGCAGCAGATGGCATAGGTCAGCTCGCCGCCGCCCAGCGCATACAGCAGCCCGCCCAGCAGCGGCCCGCCAATGCTGGCCACACGCATCAGCATGCTGTTGGCGGCGATGGCCTGGGCCAGTTGTGCACGCGGCACGATCTGTGGCAACAGACTCTGCATGGCCGGGCCCGAGAACGCGCGGGCGCAGCCATAGAGCACCAGCACGGCATAAATGCCCGCCACCCCGCTGCTGCCGTGGCCAGACAGCCACCAGAGCAGGGCGCTGCACAGGCCGCCCACCGACCAGGCAATCGCCAGGATGCGCTTGCGGTCAAAGCGGTCGATCAGGTCGCCCGCGGGCAGCAACAAAGCCAGCATGGGCAGAAACTGCGCCAGCCCCACATAGGCCAGGGCCAGCGGCTGCCGCGTCAGGTCGTACACCTGCCAGGCCACCACCACCGCCTGTACCTGGGTGGCGATGACGGCCACCACGCGGGCGACCAGAAAGGAGACAAAACCGTTGTGGCGATAGACGCTCTGGGCGTCGCTGGCGGCGGGAACAGGCGAAGTGGGCTCGGGAACGGGCATGGACAAGGCGTGGGAGCAGAGAGGCGGCCCAGGGCTGCGCGGACCTGGGGAGAACCCTGATGCTAGCGCCCTCGGCGCGGGCGCGCTGTGAAGGCGGGGTAAAGCCCGGCGTCCAGGCGGTGCGCCCGGGCCTCAGGTTCTCTGTCGACCTGCCGAAAAGACGACAGAGGCCCTGAAAAGCAGGCCCGCTCCGCCCGTGGCGCTTGTGCGCTGCGCCGATTCACCCCCTGGAGACCAATGGTCGAGCCATGGCGTTGACGATCAACACCAATGTGATGTCGCTGAATGCGCAGCGCCGGCTCGGCAATGCACTGGGCGACCTGGCGACGACCGTGCAGCGCCTGTCTTCGGGCCTGCGCATCAACACTGCCAAGGACGACGCGGCGGGCCTTGCCATCTCGGAGCGTTTTACCTCCCAGGTCCGGGGCATGAACCAGGCGGCGCGCAACGCCAACGACGGCTTGTCGCTGATGCAGACGGCCGAGGGCGCCCTGCAGGGCGTGGCTGCCAGCCTGCAGCGCATCCGCGAACTGGCCGTGCAGGCGGCCAATGACACCAACAGTGCCTCCGACCGGGAGGCCATTCAGGCAGAGGTCTCGCGCCTTGCGCAGGAGATTGACCGCACCGGCCGCACCACCCAGTTCAATGGCATGAACGTGTTCGACACCTCCAGCGCGAGCGTGGTGGGCGATGAAAACCTGCTGGGCGTGTACGACGGCTTGACCAGCGCGGGCAGCTGGCTGGAAAGCAGCGAACAGCTCATCCGCACTTACTACGGCCTCAAGGCCGATGGTGCCAAGCTCGATATCCGCTACACCGGCTACACCGACGGCGCCGGCGGGGTGGCTGCCTATGTGCAAAACACGGGCTATGACGCCAACGGCCGGGGACTGAGTCTGGTGTTGCAGGTGGACATGGCCGACTTTGTGCCCCCCAACCTGCCCAACGGCGGCACCGCGCCGTACTACAACGACCGCATCATCGGCCACGAGATGGTGCACGCCGTGATGGCCCGCAGCACCAACTGGCAGAACCTGCAGGCCGGCAACCTGTGGTTCATCGAAGGCACGGCGGAGTTCATCCAAGGGGCGGATGAGCGGGTCAAGAACGACATCGCTGCAGTGACCACGGCAGGCGTGGTGGCCGCCATCAATGGCCCCACCAACACCAGCGAGTTCTACTCGTCCAGCTATTCAGCGGTGCGCTACATGCATGACCGCATCAAGGCGGCGGGGGGCACAGGGGTCAAGGACGTGCTGACCTACATGAACGCCAACCCGGGCGCCACCCTCGACACCGCCATCGCCAATGCCTCGCACGGCGTGTTTACCAACGCGGCCGATGTCAAAAGCCAGTTCGCCACCAACGGCGCCGCGTTCATCGGCACCTTTGACCTGAACAACGACGACACGGGGGCGATCGGCGGGCTGGATGTGGACGGCGGCGCCGCGCGCAATGCCAAGGCCGCCATTCCCAACATGGGCAGCCGCTCCGGCCAGGATGTGCTGGAGGGGTTCACCGAGTCGTACGAAACGATTGCCAAGAACGCCGGGGCCGTGAGCACCAAGGTGTTCCAGGTCGGCGCCAATGCCAACCAGACGCTGGAGACACGGGTGGGCGTGATCAGCCTGGGTGCGCTGGGCCTGCGCAACACGCTGGACGTCACGGTGTCGCCCGCACAGGCCATCGTGGCGGTGGACCGCGCGCTGGACTATGTGAGCAGCCAGCGCGCCGTGCTGGGCGCCCAGGCCTCGCGCCTGGAGGCCACCATCGGCAACCTGCAGGTCAGCAGCGAAAACCTGTCGGCCAGCCGCGCGCGCGTGGTGGACACAGACTTCGCAGTGGAAACCGCTTCGCTGGCGCGCCAGCAGATCCTGCAGCAGGCTGGAAACGCCATGGTGGTGCAGGCCAACCAGATGCCTCAGGGCGTGCTGGCCTTGCTGCGCAACTGATCGCCTTCCGCTCGGGATCGTCAGCGAGGCGGCGGTGCGCGCCGTTTCCCTGGCGAATCAACGGCGCTGCCGGTGCCGGTAGTCCCAGGGCGCCAAAGGCCGCTTCTGGGACCACAGGCCCGCATGCTGCGCCTGTGCAGAGCGCTGCAAGGGCGCCAGGTGCGGGTAGTGGCTGGCGTAGGGCGTGTACACCCAGGCCATGCCTGCGCGCACCTGTGCCGTGGCGACATCGGTGCCACCACAACGCACCTGCGCCACCATGCGGCCGTAGCTGTCCTCATCCACGGGTTGTAGCGCGGCCCGTTGTCGAAAGCACAGCTGTGCCAGGTGCTGCCGCGACTTCTGCCCAAACGCTTGCCGCGACTCGGGCGCATCGATGGCGGCGATGCGCACCTTCACCTGCTGGTAGGCACCAGGTGGTCCGCAGCGGGCAGTGAGGGTGTCGCCGTCGCTGATGGCAACGACCAGGCAAAACAGGGAAGCGAGGGGCACAGGGAGCTTGGGTGTGTGTTTGCAGGCACTGGCGCCAGTGTTTCTTGCAAAAATGGAGCGATTTGGCTGGGTGCGCTACAACAGCATGCTTTTGTAGCTATTAATAGTATAGCGGCGTGCTGCGTGATGACGGTGACACAACAAGGGCTGGTATGGGGGCATGCGCCTGCCGCCGCCCTGCGTAGCATCTGGCGGGCCACAGGTCTGCTTTGCTTCAAGGTGAGACCACGCTGTGGTGTGCATGGCATGAAGAATCTGGGGAACCGGGAGCGGTTACTGCCGTCAGACACCCCAGGCGCTGTGACAATGGGGTGCATTGTCCAATGCGCTCGCGTCGCGTTTGCTTCGCGCTTGTTATCGTCGGCGATAGCCGCCCACCCCCAAGGAGTCCCGGTTTTGCGTTTCCCCTGGTCCACAGAATCCCATGCCCCCCAACCAGCGCTCCTGCGCGCCGCTGCAGTGGCCCTGGCCTGTGGCGCGACTTTGGTCATGGCAGGCTGTGCCGGCACAGGGGCCAAGACGTTTGGCGTGCAGGAGAACTTTGGCTCGGTCGCCACGTACTCGCGCCTGTTCGATGCCACGCCGGCCCAGACGTGTGAAGCCTCGCGCCGCGCGCTGCTCAGCCAGGGCTACGTCATCTCGTCCAGCGCGGCCGACCTGGTGGAAGGCAAGAAGAGCTTCCAGCCCGAGCCCGAGTCGCACCTGCAGATGGTGGTGCGCGTGGTGTGTGTGCCCGAGGCCAACGACGGCAAGGTCAGTCTGGGCTTTGTGACGGCCACCCAGGACACCTACGCATTGCGCAAGACCAACAACTCGGCCAGCGTGGGTGTGGGCGCCATCGGCTCAGTGTCGCTGCCGTTCTCATCCAGCAGCGAGTCCCTGGTCAAGGTGGGCAGCGAGACCATTGCCAAGGACACCTTCTACGACAGCTTTTTTGATCTGGTCAAACGCTACCTGGTCATCGACCAGGCGCTGGCGGACTGAGCGGCCGGGGGCGTGCCCGGCTTTTTTGCTCGTCTCTCGGCCCACTTCCCGCCGGTGCCTCATCAGGCGGCGCGCCAGCGTTGTACCCAGGCCCATCCTTCGGGCCAGTCGCCCAGGCCGCTGTCGGCATTGATATGCCCCTTGGCCCCCAGGTCCACCTGCTGGGCACCCCAGGCGGCAGCGCAATGGGCCGAGAAGGCTGCAGTGGAATACGGATCGTCGCTGCTGCTCACCAGCATAGCCTGCCGCGCGGGCTGACCCGGGGCGGTCAGCGCCGCAGGCACGGGCGTGAAGCCTTTGGCATCCGGTGGAAAGTCGGGCCCATCGGGGTCTGGCACGGCCACCAGCAACAGGGCATGCACAGCGGTCAACGCGCTGGCAGCCCACCGCGCCAGTGCCAGGCAACCCAGGCTGTGGGCCACCACGATGGGGGGCTGGCCTGCTGCGGTGATGGCCGCGTCAATGGCCTGCACCCAGGCGTCGCATTGCGGGTGTGCCCAATCGGCCTGCTCCACCCGCACCACGCCCGTGTGCTGGGTTTGCCACAATGATTGCCAGTGGCGGGGGCCGGAGTTGTAGATGCCGGGAACAAGCAAAACTGGTCTCATCGTCAAAATTCCTTCAGGTCAAAAAAGCAGTGGTATCACTGCCTGCCAACGATAGGTGCCGCGCCTGTGGATGGGCAGGGGGCATCATCGGAAAGTGGCCCTCCAAACCTTGAAGTCATCGCAAAGGGAGCATTGCACCGTGGAACTGGACAAAAAAGACCGACAGATCCTCATGGCCCTGCAGGCCGACGCTCGCCAGAGCCTGTCTGCCTTGGGCAAGCAGATCGGTCTGTCGCAGCCTGCGATGAGCGAGCGCGTCAAGAAACTCGAAGACGCCGGTGTGATCGTGGGCTACCAGGCCCGCATCGACCTGGCTGCCGCTGGCCTGGGCTTGCAGGCCGTGGTGCGGGTGCGCACCACGCACGAACACATTCAGCGCTACGTGCAGCTGTTTCAGACCATGCCCGAGGTGCTGGACGCCGTGCGCGTGACGGGAGAGGACTGCTTTGTGGTGCGCTGCGCATTTGGACAGCCGGCAGACCTGGAGCGCGTGGTGGATGCCCTGGCGGCGTTTGGCAGCGTGTCTACCGCCTTGGTGCTGTCGCACCCCGTGAGCAAGATGGTGCCGCTGGCATGACGCGGCGGGTCAGCAGAACCTGCGGGTGACCCGCGCGGGCGAGCCTGCTTAACGGGTGACCAGGTACCGCAGCTCCGCAAAAATGCCGCCCAGCGTGGTCACTGACTTGAGCTGCAGCGTGGGTTGCATGATCTGGCGCGGCAACAGCGGCGTGCCTGCGCCCAGCGTGACGGGGGCGATCTGCACGATCAGCTCGTCCAGCAGGCCCGCGTCGTAAAACTGCCCCACCAGGTCACCCCCACCCACGACCCACACATTGCGCCCTGCTGCAGCCTGCACCATGGCCTGGTGCACGGGCCGCACATCGCCACGCACAAAGCGCACATCCGCGCCTGCAATGCCGCGCAGCGTCCGTGCGCTGAACACCCAGGTCGGAGGCGTGTAAGGCCAGGGCTGGCCCGCATCGATGGCATGTTTCAGCATCCATTCGTAGGTGTGCGATCCCATTGCCAGCGCACCCACGTCGCGGATGAACGCGGGGTAGCTGGAGCCCTCGATCTCGCCAAATTGCAGCAGCCAGTCGAGGTCATGGTCGGGCGTGGCGAGGAAGCCATCGAGGCTGGATGCGCCGTAGAACTGGGTTTTGCCGGCGCGGGGGTGTTTGCCTTGTGGGGGCATGGT